>NZ_WWIC01000100.1:0-47354 GCF_009872555.1 Streptomyces sp. SID5643 | reverse complement strand
CCTCCCGCTCACGCCCGCCGCGGCGCCCGGCCCCGCGCCCGCCGACCCGGCCGAGGCCCTGGGGCTCACCAGCCGGGAACGGGACGTGCTGCGCCTGGTCGCCGCCGGCCACACCAATCGCCGCATCGCGCAGGAGCTGTTCATCTCACCGAAAACCGCGAGCGTCCACGTCTCCAACATCCTGGGCAAACTCGGTGTCTCCGGGCGGGGCGAGGCGGCGGCGGTGGCGCACCGGCTGGGACTGTTCCCGGCCGAGATGCTCATGCCCGGTCCGGCGGGCTGAGGCCTACGCTGGACAGGACGTCGCGGCTCCGCGGCCCAGGGAGGCTCCGTGTTCAACATGTTCGAGGAACTGTTCTCGCCCGGGCGCAAGCACACCCGCGACGAGCAGAACCGCCTGGAACTGACCCGTGAGGACGTCGGGGACGCCGACCCCGGACGCGGCCCGATAGACCTGGCGTCCGGAAAGGTCGTCGTGCGCCCCTCCGAGGAGGACACGGAGAACCCGGGCGACCAGGCCGGGACGGGCCCTACGTGACCCGCAGCTCCAGGATCCGGTCGTCCCCGTCCTTCGGGCTGCCCCGGCCGTCCGTGTTGCTGGTGACCAGCCACAGCCGGTCGCCGCCCGCCGGCACCACCGTGCGCAGCCGGCCGTACTCGCCCTCCAGGAAGGCCTGCGGCTCGGCCGAGGCCTCGGTGCCGTTCAGCGGGATGCGCCACAGCCGCTTGCCGCGCAGGCCCGCCATCCAGACCGACCCCTCGGCGTAGGCGATGCCGCTGGGGGAGGCCTCGGCCGTGGTCCACTGGTCGACCGGGTTGTGGAACTCCCCGTCGTCGGACCGGCCCTCGGCCTGCGGCCAGCCGTAGTTGTCACCCGGCTTGATCGCGTTGAGCTCGTCCCAGGTGTCCTGGCCGAACTCCGAGGCGAACAGCCGCTGCTTGCCGTCCCAGGCCAGGCCCTGCACATTGCGATGGCCGTAGGAGTACACCGGCGAGTCCGGGAACGGGTTGCCCGGCGCCGGCTCGCCCTCCGGGGTCAGGCGGAGGATCTTGCCGCCCACCGAGTCCTTGTCCTGGGACAGGCCGGTGTCGCCGCTCTCGCCCGTGCCCACGTACAGCATCCTGTCCGGGCCGAACTCGATGCGGCCGCCGTTGTGGATGAAGCCCTTGGGGATGCCCCGGAAGACCGTGTCGGGCGCGCCGAGCTGCTCGCCGGAGGGCTTCTGCTGGTCGTAGATCATGCGGACGACGCGGTTGTCGGAGGCCGAGGTGAAGTACGCGTAGACCATGCGGTCCGAGGCGTAGTCGGGGGACAGGGCGATCCCGAGGAGGCCGCCCTCGCCCGCCGCGGAGACCCCCGGTACCTCGCCCAGTTCGGTCTTCCTGCCGGTCTTCTCGTCGACCCGGACGATCGTCCCGTCGTCCCGGGAGGACACCAGCAGGCCACCGCCCGGCAGGGGAGCGAGGCCCCAGGGGGAGTCCAGCCCCTCGGCGACGGTTCGCACGACCTTCACCGAGCCCTCGGCGGGAGGTGTCTCCTCGGCGGCCCGGCGCGGCGGCGCGGACGACCCCGGTGCGCTACGGCTCGGGGAGGCGCCCTCGTCGGTGCCCGACGACCCTGGGCCGCCGGACGAACAACCGGCCGTCAGCAGGAGCGCGGCGGCGGCCAACACGGTCGGCACGACTCGACGTTGCACGATCATGGTCCCTTCGACGGGGCGGGTCCTCTCCCTGTCATACACCGCTCGCGGCTCCCAGGTTCCCGATCACGCAACGCCGAACCGGGAACACGGGGTTTGCCCGGAACGCACCGGGGCGGAACCGGGCCTCAGTCCCACGACCCCCGGGCGGGGGGCAGCTCCGCTATCTCCTTCAGATCACCGGGGCTCAGGCGCAGTGCCGCCGCGGCCGTGTTCTCCGTGACCCAGCGCTCCTGCTTCGTACCCGGGACCGGAACCACGTGCGGGCCCTGGGCCAGCACCCACGCGAGGGCGACCTGGGCGGGCGTGACGTCGGTGCCGTGCCGGCGGGCCACGCGGCGCAGTCCCGCGACGACCGGCTGGTTCGCGGCCATCATCTCGGCCGTGAAGCGGGGGTGCCGGGCGCGCGGGTCGTCCGCCTCGAAGCCCGCGCCGGGCCGCAGCCGGCCGGTCAGGAAGCCGTTGCCCAGCGGCATCGCGGCGAGGAAACCGACCCCCCGTGTCCGGCACCAGGGCAGCAGGGTCTCCAGCGCCTCCGGCGACCACACCGACAGCTCCGCCTGCACCGCACTGACCGGGAAGACCTGCTGCACCCGCTCCAGTTGCCGGATCGTACCGTCGTGCAACCGGGCCCCGGTCCGGCGGCCGGTCCGCGCCCCCACCGCGCACAGGCCCAACGCCCTCACCTTCCCGGCCCGGACGAGCTCCGCCATCGCGCCCCACGTCTCCTCGACCGGCACCTCGGGGTCGGCCCGGTGCAGCTGGTAGAGGTCGATGACGTCCGTCTGGAGCCGCCGCAGCGACGCGTCGCAGGCCCGCTTCACGTACCCGGGGCGGCCATTGGCGACGATGTGCTGGTCGCCCACGAGCAGCCCGACCTTCGTCGACACGAACGCGTCGGACCGCCGCTCCTTCAACGCCCGCCCCACCAGCAGCTCGTTGGTGAAGGGGCCGTACATGTCGGCCGTGTCCAGCAGGGACGCGCCCAGGTCGAGCGCCCGGTGCACCGCCCTGAGCGACTCGTCGCCACGCCGCCTCGACGCGCTGTAGGCCCAGCTCATCGGCATGCACCCGAGTCCGACGGCCCCCACCGCGAGCGCCGCCGCGCCGATCGTCCTGCGCTCCACCTGGTCGTGACCCTCCCTGTTCGAGCCACCCCAACCTAACCTCTGCCGTCGCACGCTCCTGACATAGCCTCCAGAGCATGACTGCTGACGTGTGGCTGCCCATCCCGCCGGACGAGATCGACGGACTCCCCGAGGGCCCGGACTACCGCTTCTGGAACGGCGGGGAGGACTTCCCCGCGGACCCGGCCGACTGCGCCTTCTACGTCGTCCCCTACATGAAGCCCAGCCCGCTGTGCGTGCGTCCCATGGGGCGCATGACCAACGTCCGGGTCGTGCAGACCCTTTCCGCCGGGACCGACCACGTGGAGCCGGGGCTCGGGCAGCTGCCCGCGGGCGTGCGGCTGTGCAACGCGCGCGGGGTGCACGAGGCCAGCACCGGCGAGCTCACCCTCGCGCTGATCCTGGCCTCGCTGCGCGGGATCCCCGACTTCGTGCGGGCGCAGGACCGGGGGGAGTGGCTCGGCGGCTTCCGGCCCGCCCTCGCCGACAAGACCGTCCTCATCGTGGGATACGGCTCGATCGGCGAGGCCATCGAGGACCGGCTCGTTCCGTTCGAGGTGGCGCGGGTGGCGCGCGTCGCGCGCTCCGAGCGCACCACGGCGCGCGGTCCGGTGCATCCGCTCACCGAACTCCCCGCGCTGCTGCCGGAGGCGGACGTCGTCATCCTGTCCACCCCGCTCAGCGAAACCACCCGCGGTCTGGCCGGAGCCGACTTTCTGTCCCGGATGAAGGACGGCGCGCTCCTGGTCAACGTCGCCCGCGGTCCCGTCGTCGACACCAAGGCCCTGCTCGCCGAGCTGGAGACCGGCCGGATCACCGCAGCCCTGGACGTCACCGACCCGGAGCCGCTGGCGCGCGAACACCCCCTGTGGCGTGCGCCGGGGGTACTCATCAGCCCGCATGTCGGCGGACCCACCTCCGCGTTCCTCCCGCGCGCCAAGCGGCTCCTGGTGGACCAGTTGAACCGTTATGTGAACCGGGAGCCGCTCCGCAACGTGATCCTTACGACGGGTGCATCAACCGGTTGAGAGACCTTTGAGTACCGTCCGCAATCCTCCGGGTGCGGTGGGTACTCATATATCTGTTGATCGTCACGGAGCGTAGAGAACCTATGTCCCTGAGTGACGAGACTGGTGTATCGTCCCGACAGGGGCAGCGCCGGGGACCGTTCCGGCGCGGGGGATGGACACTTCGGACTGTGAGGGGGGCGACAGGCGATGCACGGCCTTTGGACGAGCGATCCGACGGGGCGGGGCTGCCGGCGGCGACCCTGGCGCACGACCGCGGGCAGCCGCGGACGGCACGCCGATCACGTCGGCCACCACACCCGCCACAGCAAACGCCACGGCGGGCACCACAGCGAACACAGCCATCACCACCGCAGGCCCGGCAGCCGCAGGAGGCATGACCAGCCCGCCCGCCGGGACCCGTGGGGCCCGCAAGCGCAGCGGGCCGGGAGGGCCCGGTGAGCGCGCCCCCCACCTCCACGCTGGACGGAGCGCTGCGGGCACAGCAGCCGTCCCCCGGCGCGCTGCTGCCCCGCACGCCGGTCACCGGCCATCGGCCGGGCCTGGCCCTCCAGCTCGCCCTCGCCCTGGTCTGCGCCGGGTACGCCGCAGGGTCCGCGTTCGGCTGGGGCTCGACCGAGCTGGCCCTGATCATGGGCGACTTCGGGCTCAGCGCCGCGGCAGGCACCGCCGCCGTCTCGTGCTTCCTCTACGCCCGCAGCCGCCGCCCCGGCTTCCGGCCCGCCTGGCTGCTGTTCGGCCTCTCCTCGACCATGGCCGCCCTGGGCAATCTGGTCTGGGGGTGGTACGAGGTGGTCCTGGGACTGCCCGTGCCCAACCCCAGCTACGCCGACCTGTTCTTCCTCTGCTTCGCGCCGCCCGCGATCGTCGGACTGCTCGTGCTCGCCAAACGGCCGGTCACCAAGGCCGGCTGGGTCTGCCTCGGGCTGGACGCCTGGCTGATCGGCGGCTCGCTGCTGACGCTGGCCTGGAGCCTCGCCCTCGCCCAGGCCGCGAAGTCCGAAGGGCCGGGCGTGGCGCACACCGCGCTGTCGCTGGCGTACCCGCTGCTCGACATCGCGCTGGTCAGCATGGTCCTCGCCCTGCACTTCAGGCGGTCCGCGGTGAACCGCTCCGCGGTCAACACCGCCATCGGCGCCCTGGCGCTGACCGTGATGTGCGACGCCCTGTTCACCTCGCCGCTCATGCAGCACGACTACCGCTCCGGCCAGCTGCTCGACGCCGGCTGGTTCGCGGGCTCGCTGCTGCTGGCGTACGCCCCATGGGCCGCGCCCCGCGCGGAGGCCGACCGCCACGGCGCCGACCGGCACGGTACGGGGCACACCCGCGTGGTCCATGAGCACGTGCCGGGACAGCGCAGCGGCCCCCACCACCCCGTGCCCCTGCCGGGCGCCGACCACAGCCGGTACCCGGCCGCCCGGCCCATCGCCGGTTCCCTGGCCGCACTCACGCCCTACCTCGCGGCCGCCGTGTGCACCCTGGGGATCCTCTACAACGTCCTCAACGGCCGCAGCGTCGACCGCGTGGTCCTGCTGACCGGGGGCACCGTGGTGCTCGCGCTCGTCGTACGCCAGGGCATCATGCTGCTCGACAACATCACCCTCACCCAGGAACTGGCGCAGAAGGAGAACCACTTCCGCTCGCTGGTGCAGGGATCCAGCGACGTCATCATGATCGCCGCTCCGAGTGGAGTCCTGAGGTACGTCTCCCCGGCCGCCGCCGGGGTGTACGGCCGCCCGGCGGAGGAACTGGTGGGCACGGAACTGGCCCACCTCATCCACCCCGAGGACCTGGGCTGCGTCGTGCACGAGGTGCGCAGATTCCTCGCCGCCGACCCGGTCGAGGAACCCACCACACGCATCGAGTGCCGCTTCCGCTCGGGCGGTGGGGGCACCTCCCGGTCGAGCGAAGCCGAGAGTGAGGGAGGCTGGCTGAACGTCGAGTCGACCGTCAACCGTCATCACGGCGGCCTCATCTTCAACAGCCGCGACGTGACCGAAAGAGTGCGGCTCCAGGCCCAGTTGCAGCACAACGCCGAGCACGACCCGCTCACCGACCTGCCCAACCGCGCCCTGTTCACCAAGCGCGTCCAGCACGCCCTCTCGGGCCGCCGGGCCTCCGACCGGGGCGTGGCCCTGCGGAACACGGCCGTGCTGTTCATCGATCTCGACGGCTTCAAGGCCGTCAACGACACCATCGGGCACCAGGCCGGGGACGAACTGCTCGTCCAGGCCGCCCGCCGGCTCCAGGACTCCGTCCGGCACGGCGACACCGCGTCCCGGCTCGGCGGGGACGAGTTCGCGGCCCTGATCGCCGGGGACAACACCCGCGACCGGGACGCCCGGGAGCGGCACATCCTGGAGCTCGCCGACCGCCTCAGGACGACGCTGTCCCAGCCCTACCTCATCGACGGCAACGATGTCCGTGTCAACGCCTCCATCGGTGTGGCCTTCGCCGAGGCCGGACTCGGGGCGGGCGAACTGCTGCGCAACGCCGACCTGGCCATGTACCGGGCCAAGGCCGGCGGCAAGGGCCGTGTCGAGCTGTACAAGCCGCAGATGCAGCAGGACGTCGCCCGCAAGGCCGAGCTCGCCACCCGCCTGCGAGCCGCCCTGCACGACGGGGAGTTCGCCCTGCTGCACCAGCCGGTGGTGTCCCTGGAGGACGGCCGGATCACGTCGGTGTCCGCGCAGGCGCGCTGGCGCTCCTCGCAAGGGGTGCTCTTCACCCCGGCGGAGTTCCTGCGCGTGGCCGAGGACAGCGACAAGACCGCCGAGCTGGGCCGGTGGCTGATCGAGGAGGCCGTCGAGCAGGCCGCCGAGCGGCACGCGACCGGGCTGTCCGTGCCGGTCGTGGTGCGGATGAGCGCCCGTCGGCTGCTGGACCGGTCGATGCCGCTCGGCTCGATCGAGGCGTTGCTCACGCGGCACGGCCTGCCGTCCGGGTCGCTGCTCATCGAGCTGTCGGACGTCGACCCCAGGGTCTCGCTGGACGAGCTGGAGCGGCGCCTGGGCGCCCTGCGGCGGGTCGGCGTACGGATCGCGCTCGACGGGTTCGGCAGCGGCTACGCGGCGATCACGGCCCTGCGGCGGCTCCCCGTCGACGTCCTCAAGCTGGACCGCGGTCTGGTCGAGGGCGTCGTCGAATCGGCGCGCCTGCACAAGATCACCGGTGGGCTGCTGCGCATCGCCGGGGACCTCGGGCTGAAGTCCGTGGCCGAAGGGGTGGATCTGCCCGAGCAGGTGATCGCGCTGCGCGCGATGGGCTGCACGCACGGGCAGGGCATGGCGTTCTCCGGGCCGCTCGACGAGTACCGGCTGCGCCGGGCGCTCGCCGGCGGCCGCTATCCGGTGCCGGACGGACCGGTCGAACCGGCGTTCGCGGGCGGCGCCCCGCGGGTGTACAGCTCGGGTGTGTCCGCCGTCATCGGAGGCGGTACGGCCCTCCGCTCACATAATGAGACTCCCGTCCCACCCACTTGACAGTGAGTGCGTGCCGGGGGGAGGGTCAGTGCCATGCGCACCCGAATTCTCGTACTTGGAAAGCGCGTCGGCTGACGCTGAGCCTCGACCGCTCAGCGACTCCACCCGGCGCGCTCCCCTCGCTTGCCTTACGGCACGAGGGGTTTTTTGTTGCACAGGCACCTTTCGTGCAACAGCCGAAGACCGTACAAACCTCGCAAAAACCCTCAGCATCTGAGAAGAGAATGCCGATGACCGAGCAGGCCACCGGGGCCCACCACCCGCAGCCCCGGCCCCGATCCGGAGGACACTCCGCCCCCGAGCAGGTGACGGGCGCGCAGTCCCTCATCCGCTCTCTCGAGGAGGTCGGCGCCGACACGGTATTCGGCATTCCCGGCGGTGCGATCCTCCCGGCCTACGACCCGCTGATGGACTCCACCAGGGTGCGCCACGTCCTGGTCCGGCACGAGCAGGGCGCCGGTCACGCCGCCACCGGCTATGCGCAGGCCACCGGCAAGGTCGGCGTCTGCATGGCCACGTCCGGGCCCGGCGCCACCAACCTGGTCACGCCCATCGCCGACGCGCACATGGACTCCGTGCCGCTGGTCGCGATCACCGGCCAGGTGGCGTCCAAGGCGATCGGTACGGACGCCTTCCAGGAGGCGGACATCGTCGGCATCACCATGCCGATCACCAAGCACAACTTCCTCGTCACCAAGGCCGAGGACATCCCGCGGATCATCGCCCAGGCGTTCCACATCGCCTCCACCGGCCGCCCCGGCCCGGTCCTGGTCGACATCGCCAAGGACGCCCTCCAGGCGAAGACCACCTTCTCCTGGCCGCCCGCCATGGACCTGCCCGGCTACCGCCCGGTGACCAAGCCGCACGCCAAGCAGATCCGCGAGGCCGCCAAGCTGATCACCCAGGCCAAGCGGCCCGTGCTGTACGTCGGCGGCGGCGTGATCAAGGCCAAGGCCACCGCGGAGCTGAAGGTCCTGGCAGAGCTGACCGGCGCGCCCGTCACCACCACCCTGATGGCGCTCGGCTCGTTCCCCGACAAGCACCCGCAGCACCTGGGCATGCCCGGCATGCACGGCTCGGTGGCCGCCGTCACCGGCCTGCAGAAGGCCGACCTGATCGTCGCCCTCGGTGCCCGCTTCGACGACCGCGTCACCGGCAAGCTGGACAGCTTCGCCCCGTTCGCCAAGATCGTCCACGCGGACATCGACCCGGCCGAGATCGGCAAGAACCGCGCCGCCGACGTGCCGATCGTCGGTGACGCCCGCGAGGTCATCGCCGACCTGATCCAGGCCGTCCAGAAGGAGCACAGTGAGGGCCACCGGGGCGACTACAGCGCCTGGTGGAAGGACCTGAGCCGCTGGCGCGACACCTACCCGCTCGGCTACGACCAGCCCGACGACGGCTCGCTCTCCCCGCAGCAGGTCATCGAGCGCGTCGGACAGCTGGCCCCCGAGGGCACGATCTTCGCGGCCGGCGTCGGCCAGCACCAGATGTGGGCCGCGCACTTCATCGAGTACGACAAGCCCGGCACGTGGCTGAACTCCGGCGGCGCCGGGACGATGGGCTACGCCGTCCCGGCCGCCATGGGCGCCAAGGCCGGCGCCCCCGAGCGGGCCGTCTGGGCCATCGACGGCGACGGCTGCTTCCAGATGACCAACCAGGAGCTCACCACCTGCGCCCTGAACAACATCCCGATCAAGGTCGCCGTCATCAACAACGGCGCCCTCGGGATGGTCCGCCAGTGGCAGACCCTCTTCTACAACCAGCGGTACTCCAACACCGTCCTGCACTCCGGCCCGGACGACGTCAACCCGGAGGCCCGCGGCACCCGCGTCCCCGACTTCGTGAAGCTGTCGGAGGCCATGGGCTGCTACGCGATCCGCTGCGAGTCCCCGGACGACCTCGACAAGGTCATCGAAGAGGCGAACTCCATCAACGACCGCCCGGTCGTGGTCGACTTCATCGTCCACGAGGACGCGATGGTCTGGCCGATGGTCGCCGCCGGCACTTCCAACGACGAGATCATGGCCGCCCGGGATGTCCGCCCCGACTTCGGCGACAACGAAGACGACTGAGCGAGAGAGACGTAAAAGACCATGTCCAAGCACACGCTCTCCGTCCTGGTGGAGAACACCCCCGGCATCCTCGCCCGGATCGCCGCCCTGTTCTCCCGCCGCGGCTTCAACATCGACTCGCTCGCGGTCGGCGTCACCGAGCACCCCGACATCTCCCGCATCACCATCGTCGTCGGCGTGGAGGACCTGCCGCTGGAGCAGGTCACCAAGCAGCTCAACAAGCTCGTCAACGTGCTGAAGATCGTCGAGCTGGAGCCGTCGCAGGCGGTGCAGCGCGAACTCGTCCTGGTGAAGGTGCGCGCCGACAACGAGACGCGCTCCCAGATCGTCGAGATCGTCCAGCTGTTCCGCGCCAAGACCGTCGACGTCTCCCCGGAGGCCGTGACCATCGAGGCCACCGGATCCGGCGAGAAGCTGACCGCGATGCTCAAGATGCTGGAGCCGTACGGCATCAAGGAGCTCGTCCAGTCCGGCACGATCGCGATCGGCCGTGGCGCCCGTTCCATCACGGACCGGTCGCTGCGCGCCCTGGACCGGTCGGCATAAGACCCGGGACGGGCGGTCGGCGCGCCGTCGGCCGCCCGTATTCCGAGACCCTCAGACTTCCCTTCCGCCCCCCGTCATACGGTGGGACGCAACACCTGCACTCCCGAGGAGAGAACCCAAAGTGGCCGAGCTGTTCTACGACGCCGACGCCGACCTGTCCATCATCCAGGGCCGCAAGGTCGCGGTCATCGGGTACGGCAGCCAGGGCCACGCCCACGCGCTGTCGCTCCGTGACTCGGGTGTCGACGTCCGCGTCGGTCTGCACGAGGGCTCCAAGTCCAAGGCCAAGGCCGAGGAGCAGGGCCTGCGCGTGGTGAGCCCGTCGGAGGCCGCCGCCGAGGCCGACGTCATCATGATCCTCGTCCCGGACCCCATCCAGGCCCAGGTCTACGAGGAGCACATCGCCCCGAACCTGAACGACGGCGACGCCCTGTTCTTCGGCCACGGCCTGAACATCCGCTACGGCTTCATCAAGCCCCCGGCCGGTGTCGACGTCTGCATGGTCGCCCCGAAGGGCCCGGGCCACCTGGTCCGCCGCCAGTACGAGGAGGGCCGCGGCGTTCCGTGCATCGCCGCCGTTGAGCAGGACGCCACGGGCAACGCCTTCGCGCTGGCCCTGTCGTACGCGAAGGGCATCGGCGGCACCCGCGCCGGCGTCATCAAGACGACCTTCACCGAGGAGACCGAGACCGACCTGTTCGGTGAGCAGGCCGTCCTGTGCGGTGGCACCGCGGCGCTGGTCAAGGCGGGCTTCGAGACGCTGACCGAGGCCGGCTACCAGCCGGAGATCGCCTACTTCGAGTGCCTGCACGAGCTGAAGCTGATCGTGGACCTCATGTACGAGGGCGGCCTGGAGAAGATGCGCTGGTCGATCTCCGAGACCGCCGAGTGGGGCGACTACGTCACCGGCCCGCGGATCATCACGGACGCCACCAAGGCCGAGATGAAGAAGGTCCTCGCCGAGATCCAGGACGGCACCTTCGCGCAGCAGTGGATGGACGAGTACCACGGCGGCCTGAAGAAGTACGGCGAGTACAAGAAGCAGGACTCCGAGCACCTGCTGGAGACCACCGGCAAGGAGCTGCGCAAGCTCATGAGCTGGGTCGACGAGGAGGCGTAAGCCTCACGGCCGAGGGGCCGGAGCATCCCGCTCCGGCCCCTTCGGTGAACCCGGGGTAACGTCGGTGGTACGGCGTTGTCCATCCCGTCCGGCCACGGACGGGTGATCCTTCCGCAGCGGCACAGGACGACGCCCCGTGCGCCACTAGACTGCTGCACACATACATACGCGTCAGGCCCACAGCGTCGTGCGTCTTCCACGCGGCAAGCATCCCTCCACCGCCTGCGGCCGTCGGGACGGCCGTCCGCAGCACTGGACTTGTGAGGACTCACGTGAGCTCGAAACCCGTCGTACTCATCGCTGAAGAGCTGTCGCCCGCCACCGTCGACGCGCTGGGCCCGGACTTCGAGATCCGGCACTGCAACGGCGCGGACCGGGCCGAGCTGCTCCCGGCCATCGCCGACGTGGACGCGATCCTGGTCCGTTCGGCCACCAAGGTCGACGCCGAGGCGATCGCCGCCGCGAACAAGCTGAAGGTCGTCGCACGAGCCGGCGTCGGCCTGGACAACGTGGACGTCTCCGCCGCCACCAAGGCCGGCGTGATGGTCGTCAACGCCCCCACCTCCAACATCGTGACCGCCGCCGAGCTGGCCTGCGGTCTCCTCGTCGCCACCGCCCGCAACATCCCGCAGGCCAACGCCGCGCTGAAGAACGGCGAGTGGAAGCGCAGCAAGTACACCGGCGTCGAGCTGGCCGAGAAGACCCTCGGCGTCGTCGGCCTCGGCCGCATCGGCGCGCTCGTCGCGCAGCGCATGTCGGCCTTCGGCATGAAGGTCGTCGCCTACGACCCCTACGTGCAGCCCGCGCGCGCCGCCCAGATGGGCGTCAAGGTGCTGTCGCTGGACGAGCTGCTGGAGGTCTCCGACTTCATCACCGTCCACCTCCCCAAGACCCCCGAGACCCTCGGCCTGATCGGCGACGAGGCGCTGCGCAAGGTCAAGCCGAGCGTGCGCATCGTCAACGCCGCGCGCGGCGGGATCGTCGACGAGGAGGCGCTGTACTCGGCGCTGAAGGAGGGCCGGGTCGCCGGCGCCGGTCTCGACGTGTACGCGAAGGAGCCCTGCACGGACTCCCCGCTCTTCGAGTTCGACCAGGTCGTCGCCACCCCGCACCTCGGTGCCTCCACCGACGAGGCGCAGGAGAAGGCCGGTATCGCGGTGGCCCGCTCGGTGCGCCTCGCCCTCGCCGGTGAGCTCGTGCCGGACGCGGTGAACGTGCAGGGCGGCGTCATCGCCGAGGACGTCAAGCCGGGTCTGCCGCTCGCCGAGCGCCTGGGCCGGATCTTCACCGCGCTCGCCGGTGAGGTCGCGGTCCGCCTCGACGTCGAGGTGTACGGCGAGATCACCCAGCACGACGTGAAGGTGCTGGAGCTGTCCGCGCTCAAGGGCGTCTTCGAGGACGTCGTCGACGAGACGGTGTCCTACGTCAACGCCCCGCTGTTCGCGCAGGAGCGTGGTGTCGAGGTACGCCTCACCACCAGCTCCGAGGCGACCGAGCACCGCAACGTCGTCACGGTGCGCGGCACCCTCGCCGACGGCGAGGAGGTGTCCGTGTCCGGCACGCTGGCCGGCCCGAAGCACCTCCAGAAGATCGTCGCCGTCGGTGACTACGACGTGGACCTCGCGCTCGCCGACCACATGATCGTGCTGAAGTACGAGGACCGTCCCGGTGTGGTCGGCACGGTGGGCCGCATCCTCGGTGAGGCGGGCCTCAACATCGCCGGCATGCAGGTGTCGCGGTCCGTGGCCGGCGGCGAGGCGCTGGCCGTGCTGACCGTGGACGACACGGTGACCGCGACGGTGCTGGCCGAGGTGGCCGCGGAGATCGGCGCGACCTCGGCCCGGTCGGTGAACCTGGCCTGACCCCCCCCCGGGGTTCCGCCCCTGGACCTCAGACGCCGGACGAGCTGAGCTGATCAGCGCGTCCGGCGTCGTCCGTTGCACGGACCCGCCGCAGGGTCACCGCCGCCGCTGCCGCCGCCACGGCCATCAGCACCGTCCCCGTGACCGCGGCCGCGTGCATGCCGCTCGTGAAGGCCTCCCGCGCCGCCGTTGCCAGGGCGTCCCCCGCGCGCCCCGGCATCCGGCCGGCCACCGCCAGGGCGCCGCCCAGGGTCTCCTGGGCCGCGGCGGGTGCCGAGGCGGGGATCTCGTGGCGGTAGACGGCCGTGCCGATGGAGCCGAGGAACGCCATGCTGAGCGCGCCGCCGAACTCCGTGCCGGTCTCCATCAGGGACGAGGCGGCACCCGCCTTCTCCACCGGAGTGGCGCTCAGGGCCAGGTCGACCACCAGGGACATGACGGTGACGACGCCGCAGGCCAGGACGCCGCAGGCGGCCAGCAGCAGCCAGAGGGAATCCGTCCCGGTCAGGGCCAGCAGCACATAGCCGGACGCGGTGACCGCGAAGCCGCCGCCGACGACGTACCCCCGGGGCACGCCCCGCTGCACCAGCTGGGCGCTGACCGGAGCCGCCAGGCCGATGGGCACCGACGGCAGCAGGCTCCACAGCGCCGCCTCCAGCGGGCTGTTGTCCAGGACCGACTGGATGTACTGGGTCGTGAAGTACGCCGAGCCCATCATGCCGAAGGCCGCCACCAGGTTGAGGGCCATGGCCGGGCTGAAGCCGGGGCGACGGAACAGCTCCGGTGAGATGAGCGGGGACACCGCCGTGCGCTGACGGTGCACGAACAGCGCGGCGAAGAGCAATCCGGCCGACACCGACAGCGCGTACCGCACGTTCCAGCCCTGTGAGGCGAGCTCCTTCAGGCCGTAGATCACGGGGAGCACCGCGGCCATGGACAGCGGGACGCTCAGCCAGTCGAAGCGGCCGGGGTGCGGGTTCCTGGACTCCGGCAGGAGGAGCGGGCCGAGGACGAGGAGCATCACCATCGCGGGCAGGTTCACCAGGAAGACCGACCCCCACCAGAAGTGCTCGACCAGGACGCCGCTCAGCACCGAGCCGAGGGCGATGCCGGCCGTCATCACACCCGACCACAGGCCGATGGCCTTCGCGCGCTGCCCGGGGTCGGTGAACATCGTGCGGACCAGCGCCATCGTGCTGGGCATCAGCGTCGCGCCGCCGAGGCCCAGCAGGGCGCGGGCCGCGATCAGCGTCTCGGCGCTGTTCGCGTAGGCCGCCACCAGGGACGCCGTGCCGAAGGCGGCGGCGCCGATCAGCAGGAGCCTGCGGCGGCCGATGCGGTCGCCGAGCGCGCCCATCGTCATCAGCAGACCCGCCAGCACGAAACCGTAGATGTCGAAGATCCACAGCTGCTCGGTGGCGCTGGGTTCCAGATCGGCGCTGATCGCCGGGATCGCGAAGTAGAGGACCGAGACGTCCATCGAGACCAGCAGCAGCGGCAGCATCAGCACGCCCAGGGCGGACCACTCGCGACGGCCCGCGCGGGCCGGGGGGTGGGGTGTCGTCGTCATGAGCAGACTGTACGAGCGTATTAAACGCGTGTCTAGTACGGGCGTTTAATACGTCCGTCTGGATACCGGGGTAGGGTGGCGTGCCATGGGACACCGTGAGGATCTGCTGGAAGGCGCCAAGCGCTGCCTGCTGGCGAAGGGCTTCCTGCGCACGACCGCGCGCGACATCGTCAAGGAGTCGGGGACCAACCTGGCGTCCATCGGCTACCACTACGGCTCCAAGGACGCTCTGCTGGCGCGGGCGTACGTCGAGATGGTGGAGGGCATGTCCGACGCCTTCGAGGGCGGCGGCGAACTGCCGGGCGAGCCGGGGTCGTTGGAGCGTTTCACCGAGGTGTGGGCGAACATCATCGGGACCATGCGGGAGCCCGGCTCGCTCTGGCGGCTCAGCATGGAGATCGTCGCCATGGGGGACCAGCTGCCGGAGGTGCGGGAGCATCTGGCGCGGGCCCAGCGCGAGGGGGCGCGCGGGATCGTCACGCTCTTCCACGGCGGACGCGAGGAGGACGTCCCCGAGGAGCGGGTGGACACCCTCGGCTACTTCTACCTCACCCTGATGATGGGGCTCATGGCGCAGTGGACCTTCGACCCCGAGAGCGCACCCGAGGCCGGTCAGCTCGCCGAGGGGCTCCGCCAGGCGATCGAGGGCGCTACCCGGACGTGACGCGCCCCTCGCGCATCTCGACGACCCGGTCCGCGAAGTGCCGTACGACCGCCCGGTCGTGGCAGATGAACAGGTAGCCCAGGCCAAGGTCGTCCTGGAGGTCGGCGAGCAGGTTCAGCACGCCCGCCCGCACCGACGGGTCGAGGGACGACACCGGCTCGTCCAGGACCAGCAGGCGCGGGTCGGAGGCGAGGGCGCGGGCGATGCCGGCCCGCTGGCACTGGCCGCCGGAGAGTTCGTGCGGCCGGCGGTCCCCGTACGCGGGGCCGAGGCCGACCCGGTCGAGGAGTTCGGCGACCCGGGCGGGGCCGTCGACGGGATGCCAGCGGCCCTGGACCTTCAGGGGTTCGGCGATGGCGTCCCGGATGCGGTGGCGGGGGCTGAGGGTGCCGTAGGGATCCTGGAAGACCGGTTGCAGGCGGGGGCGCAGCGGACGCAGCTCGCGGTCGGAGAGGCTCGTCAACTCCCGTCCCTCGAAACGCACCTGGCCCGCAACCGGGCGGCGCAGCTGGAGCACCGCCAGGGCCGTGGAGGACTTGCCGCAGCCGGACGGGCCGTTCAGGGCCAGGGTCTCGCCGGCGGCCAGCGAGAAGGAGACGCCGTCGACGGCGGTGACCGGGCCGTAGCGGACGACCAGGTCCCGGACGTCCAGCAGAAGGTCGTCGGTCATGCGGTCTGGGGCTCCTTCAGGAACAACGCGTCGGCGGGATGGGGGAGTTCCTCGGCGCGGTGGCAGGCGAGCAGGCGTCCGTCCAGCTCCCGGGGCTCCGGTTGCGCCGTGTGGCAGGCGTCCGCAGCGAGCGGGCAGCGCGGGGCGAAGGCGCAGCCCGGCGGGAGTGCGCCCGGGGCGGGCGGGGTCCCCCGCAGGGCTGGCAGACGCCGGCCGGGCAGCGCGTTGCGGGGGAGCGATGCCAGCAGGCCGGCCGTGTAGGGGGCACGGGGGCGGGCCAGCACCTCGTGCGCCGCGCCCAGTTCGGTGAGGCGCCCTGCGTACATGACCAGCACGCGGTCCGCGTGGCCGCCGACGACGTCCATGTCGTGCGTCACCAGGACCAGTGCGGCCCCGACGGCTTCCCGCTGCTCCGCCAGCAGCCGCAGCACCTGGTCGCGCCGCTCCTCGTCGAGAGCGGTGGTGGGCTCGTCGGCGACGACGACGTCCGGTTCGTTGATCGTCGCCATGGCGATCACCGCGCGCTGCCGCATGCCGCCGGAGTACTCGTGCGGATAAGCCCGCGCCCGGCGTGCCGCGTCCGGGATGCCGACCCGGTCCAGGGCGGCGACCGCCCGGGCCCGCGCCTCCTTGCGGGACACCCGGGCCACCGACCGGACGGCGGCGGCCAGTTGGTCGCCCACCGGGTGCACCGGGGAGAGCGCGGACAGGGCGTCCTGCGGGACCAGGGAGATGCGCCGGCCGCGGTGGGCCGAGAGGTCCGGGCGGATCGTCCCGCTGGTCGTCGCGGAGCGCGGGAGCATGCCGAGCAGGGCGCGGGCCGTGAGGGACTTGCCCGCTCCCGACTCACCGACGACGGCCAGCACCTCGCGCGGGCGGACGTCGAAGGACACGCCGCGCACGGCCTCGACCCCGTCGAAGGCGATCCGCAGCTCGCGCACCGACAGCAGGGGCTCAGACTCCAACGGGGGCCTCCTTCGTGACCGGAGCCGGGGTGGCGCGCCGTGTCCTGCGGCCCCGCGCGAGCGAGGCACCCGACACCGCCAGACCGGCCAGCAGGGCCAGCGCCACCGCCGGGGCGAGGGCCGCCCACGGGGCGCGTTCCACATAGGCGCGGGACTCGTCGAGCAGCAGACCCCACTCGGGAGCGGGTGGCTGAGCGCCCAGACCGAGGAAGCCCAGTGACGCCAGGGCCAGGGCGATGCCCGGCAGCCGCAGCAGCGCGTGCCGGGCGACCGGGGCGGCCACGGACGGCAGGACGTGCCGGGTGAGGATCCACAACGGGCTCGCCCCGATGGCCCGTTGGGCGGTGAGGAACGCCGACGCGCGCACCTCCTGCACCAGGGCCGCCGCGTGTGCGGACAGCGCCGGCCAGGAGATGAGCGCGACCGCGAGGGCCGCACCGCCGGTGCCGGGCCCGACGACCGCCGCGACGAGGATGCCGACGATCACCGGGGGCAGGGCGTTGGCGATGTCCGCCGCGCCCTCCGCGATCCGCGGCAGGAACCCCAGCGCGAGCGCGACCAGCAGGCTCAGCAGGCAGACGGCCGCCGCCGTACCCACCGTGGAGGCGGCGCCGTGGCCGAGCCGGGCGAGCACGTCACGGCCGAGGCCGTCGGTGCCGAGCGGGTGGCTCCACGAGGGCGCGGCCAGCCTGGCCGTGGTGTTCACCGCGTACGGGTCCCGCAGCAGGCCCCAGCCGATGGTCACGGCCAGGACGGCGAACAGCGTCACCGGCACCGCGGGACGGGCCCGTACCGGCTGGACCGGGGGCAGGGCCAGCGAGGCGTCCCGCAGGGCCGGGCCCAGCAACCGCCGCCGCGCGAACGCCGCCAGCGCGCCGGTGGCCAGGCCGAGCGCGAGCAGCGCCAGCACCGCGCCCTGGAGCAGCGGGAGGTCCTGCGACTTGGCCGCGCCGAGCGCGGTACGGCCGATGCCCGGCACGGCGAAGACCGTCTCCACGGCGACCGCGCCACCGGTGAGCCCGACGGCGACCATGCCGAACTGCGGGACCAGCGGCGGCAGGGCGCGGCGCAGCGCGGCCGCGGCGATGCCCGGCCGGCTCACCCCGGCGCCCCGCCACAGCTCCACCCACCGCTCGTCGAACACGGCGGGCAGTGCGTCCGCGACCAGCCGGCCGAGCAGGCCGCCCGCGGGGACGCCGAGGGCCACGGCGGGCAGGACCATGTTCTCCGGTCCCACCCAGCCCGAGGTCGGCAGCCATCCCAGCCACACCCCGAACACCAGCAGCACGACCGTGGCCAGCAGGAACTCGGGCACGGCGGCCAGCATCGCGGCCCACGCCCCGGCCGAGGCCCGGCCCCGCACCAGCACCGGCGCGACCAGCGCGCACGCCAGCAGTACCGCGACACCGAGCGAGGCGCCCATCAGCGCCAGCGACACCTGGAGCCCGGAGACCACGGAGGGCAGGACCTCGGTGCCCGACACCCAGGAGGTGCCGAGGTCGCCGCGCAGCAGGTCGGAGGTCCAGCCGCCCAGCAGGGACAGTGGTCCGGCGTCCAGACCGAGGTCGCGCCGCACGGCCTCCAGAGCTTCCTCGGTGGGGTCCTGCTCGGCGGAGCGGGCGCGCAGCACGGCCAGCGCCGGGTCCCGGCCGGAGAGCCAGGGCAGCAGGCCGACGGCGGCCAGGACGGCGATCAGGCAGCACAGGCGGGTCAGCGCGGCGGCACCGGCCAACCGCCGTATCCGTGATCTCACTTGACGTAGGTGTCCGCCGTGACGAGCTCCCGCTCCCGCGGGTCGTGGGCGGCGCCGGTGACGCCCGCGGCGTCGCCCTGGATCACCCGCTCGTGCAGCATCGGCACGGCCGCGTCGGTACCGAGCACGGCGGCCTCGGCGGCGATGACGGCGGCCCGGCGCGGGTCACCGGTCCTGGTCTCGCCGGCCTTCTTCAGGGCCTTGTCGACGGCCGGGTCGGCGAGCTGGGCCAGGTTGAAGGAGCCGTCGGAGGCGAAGTCGCTGTAGAGGTAGGCGGCGGGGTCGCCGGAGTCGAGGACGGTGGCGCGGGAGAGGATGAACGCGTCGAACTCGCCCGCCAGCGCGTCGGACTCGATGTTGGCGTACTCGCGCACGTCGAGCTTCACCTTGAACCCCGCCTTCTGCAACTGCTGTTGCAGTGCCGCGGCGACCTCGGGCAGCTCGGCGCGGTCGGTGAAGGTGCCGATGGTGATCGTCCGGCCGGCCGGGTCGCCCGCCGCGGCCCGCCGCACCGGCTTGCGCAGCTCCGCCGCCCATGGCAGGGCGGGGCCGAGCAGCCCCTCGGCGACGTCGGCGCGCCCCTCGTACACGCCCTTCACGATCGACTCGGCGTCGATCGCCGCACGGGCCGCCGCCCGCAGCCCGGCGTCCTTGAAGACGCCCTTCTCGGTGTTGAGGTAGAGGGTGTTGGTGCGCGGCATGGGCACCTCGGTGATCAGGTCCTGGTCCAGGACCGCCGCCTGCGAGACCGGGACCGCCTCGACGATGTCGGCCTCGCCACTGCGCAGGGAGGCCGCGCGGGCGGTGCCGTCGGGCACGAACCGCACGTCGATCCCGGGGGCCTTGGCCTTCTTCCCCCAGTAGCGGTCGTAGCGGTCCAGGGCGGCGGAGGTGGTGCCGTTGACCTCAGTGAGCTCGAAGGGCCCGGTGCCCGCGCCGACGGGGTCGACCGTCTTCCCCCGGTAGGCCTTGGCGGCCAGGATCGACAGCTGCGGAGAGCTGAGCCGCTGCGGGACCAGCGGGTCCTCGGTGGCGGTGGTGACGGTGACCTCGTCGCCGTCGGCCTTCGCGGTCAGGTCCACGCCGTCGAGGATGCGGGGCTTGGGAGAGGCCCCGGCGGCCCTGGTGAGCGAGTTGACGACGGCTTCGGCGGTGAGCTTCGTGCCGTCGTGGAAGGTGACGCCGTCGCGCAGGGTGAAGGTCCAGGTCCTGCCGGACTGCTTCCACCCGGTGGCGAGCGCCGGCTCGGCGTCGCCGTCGGCGTCCAGCTTGACCAGGGTCTCCGCCGTCGACCAGCGCGACAGTTTGAAGGCGTCGTCCGACAGCGGCGACAGGGCCGAGCGGGGCGGCTGCATCATGGCGACGCGTATGCGCTTCCCTCCCGGCCCGGAGTCGTCCGTGGCCGACTGCCCGCCGGCGAAGCAGCCGGTGAGCAGGGCGGAGGCCGCGGTCAGGGCGGTGAGGGGGATGAGACGAGCGGGGACGCGCACGGGACACCTCGGTCAAGGCATGGGCAAGCGAAGGTCAATGGTTGAATGCGCCACGACCGTAGCACGATGACAATCGTTTTCAACAGCGAGGTGTCCGGGTGAAGGCCCTCAGCCGGCCGCCCCCGGCGCCGCGCCACGTGCGAGCCGGGCCCCCTTCAGCGCCATGTGCAGCAGCAGCCGGTCTTCGCCGTCGTCCAGGTCCAGGCCGGTGAGTTTCTCGACGCGGGAGAGCCGGTAGTACAAGGTCTGGCGGTGGATGCCCAGTTCGGCGGCGGCCCGGGCGGCCTGGCCGGCGCAGTCCAGGTAGACCTCGGCGGTGCGGGCGAGTTCGCGGTGGGCGCGGGAGAGCAGCGCCTGGACGGCGGGGTCGTGGGCCAGCTCCGGCGGCAGGGCGGTGAGCAGCCGGAACGGCCCGATCGCGGACCACTCGGCGACCGGCCCGAAACGGGGCTCCGCGAGCGCCGCCCGAGCGGCGGCCGAGGCCTCCCGCCAGGCGGAGCCCAGCTCGGCGAGACCGGTGCGGGGGGTGGCGACACCGGCGGCGGGACCGCGGGAGTCGCTCCCGGCCGGCCCGTGCGCGAACGGCCCCCCGGCCTTGCGCGGGGTACTGGCGGAAGCCCCACTCGCCGGTGCGCCCGGGATGGTGTCGGCGGGGTGTCTCCTGGCGCCCGGAGTGCCGGGCGTCCGTCCGCCCGGAGCGGCGTCCGTACGTGGTCCGTCCGCCCCGCGGGCGGCCGCACCGCCCGGGGACGGCCCGCCCGGGGCCGGGCCCGTCCCTGCCGGAGGTCCCCCCGGCCCGCCACCCGCTCGCCCGCGCTCCAGCAACCGTCCTGCCGCCGTCGTCGCCGGTGTCAGCACGTCCGTCGAGCGCAGGCGCATCAGAACCGCCACGCACTGCTCGGCCGCCCCCCACGGCAGCGTGCACAGTGCCGTCGCGCCCGGCATCGTGCGGACCGACGGCGCGTCGTCCGGGTCGGCCGAAGGCCACGGGGCGACGCAGACCACCGTGTGGGGGCCGTCGGCGCGGGTGCCGAGTGCGGTGCGAAGCTCCGCGACCGCCATGTCGCTCTGCCAGCCGGGCTCGGCGGTGAGCACCGCCCTCAACTCGCGGCTCAGGTCGGCACCGTGCTGGGCCTCGTCCGCGAGCAGGGCGCCGATGCGGGCCGTGACCCGCATGGCGGCATCGAGCCGGGCGTCGCCCGGGCCTGGATCGTCGTCCAGGAGCCAGACGTAGCCGTGCACCACGCCCCGGTGGCGGACGGGGAGACAGATCCGGCCCCGGTAGACCCCGGCCTCCGGGGTCGGGGGGATGCGGACCGGGCCCGTCGCCCGGGTGATGCCGAAACCCTCGAACCAGGCCCGGACCGCCGTGGTCGAGCGGCGGGTGAGGATCGAACGCGTGCGCACCGGGTCCAGGGCCGACGGATCGAGGTCGCCCTCACTGTCGTACGCCCCGAAGGCGATCAGCTCGAAGTCCCGGTTCTCCAGGGTCGCGGGCGCGCCGAGCAGCTCCGAGATCTCGTCGACCAGCTCCTCGTAGTCGCCCCTGTGTTCCGACGTCACCCGGGCATTGTCGCGCACTTCCCGGACCCCTTCATACATCTGTCTGAGATCTGCGGCACGAATGCGTGACAGCTGTCGATGGCCGACGATCGGAGGGATCCTTAGGTTTCACGGTGGTTCTCCGTGCCGTACCCGACGCGTCGTCTCGCGAGGGGTCCGGCCCTCACGTTGCCTGTGCTCTGGAGGTGCCCCGTGCTGGGTCCCGTGATTCTCGCCGCGTCACGCAGCGACCGGATGCGACGCCTGATCTCGGCGGCCCCGGTGACCAAGCAGGTCGTCGACCGCTTCATCCCGGGCGAGGACGTCGACGACATCGTTCCCGTCGTCCGGGACCTCGCGGACAACGGCCTCGAACTGACGATGGACGTCGTCGGCGAGGACATCACCAGCCCCGCGCAGGCCGCCGCCGCCCGGGACGCCTACCTGGAGCTCGTCGACCGCCTCAAGCCGCTGGAGCTCGGCACCCGCGCCGAGATGTCGGTGAAGCTGTCGATGTTCGGGCAGGCGCTGGAGGACGGCCACGAGCTGGCCCTGAAGAACGTCCGCCCGGTCGTCGAGGCCGCCGCCGAGATCGGCACCACGGTCACGCTCGACGCCGAGGACCACACCACCCTCGACTCGATGTTCGCCATCCATGAAGAGCTGCGGAAGGACTTCCCGCAGACAGGCTGCGTCATCCAGGCCTACCTCTTCCGCACCGAGGGCGACGCCCGCCGCCTCGCCGCGAGCGGCAGCCGGGTCCGCCTGGTCAAGGGCGCGTACAAGGAGCCCGCCTCGGTCGCCCACCAGGACAAGCACGAGATCGACCGGGCATACGTCCGCGTTCTGCGCACGTTGATGGCAGGGGAGGGGTACCCGATGATCGGGTCCCACGATCCGCGCCTGATCGCGATCGGCCAGGAACTCGCCCACCAGGCCGGGCGCAAGCTCGACGAGTACGAGTTCCAGATGCTCTACGGCATCCGCTCCGACGAGCACCTGCGGCTGGCCGCCGAGGGCCACCGGATGCGCGTCTACACCGCCTACGGAACCGACTGGTACGGCTACTTCATGCGCCGTCTCGCGGAGAAGCCGGCCAACCTGCGCTTCTTCGCCCGCTCGATGCTCACCAAGGGCTGACAGCCCTTCACGGGCTGAGACCGACACACCGCTCAGTAAGGAGTTACGGAAAACATGGACGCTGTGACCCAGGTCCCCACCCCCGTCAACGAGCCGGTGCACGGCTACGCCCCCGGCTCGCCCGAGCGGGCCCGGCTGGAGGCCAAGCTGAAGGAGCTGGCCGACAACCCCGTCGACCTGCCCTGCACCATCGGCGGCGAGAAGCGGATGGGCGGCGGCGAGGCCTTCCAGGTCGTCCAGCCGCACAACCACAAGGCTGTGCTCGGCACCTACCGCAACGCCACGCAGGCGGACGCCCAGGACGCCATCGACGCCGCCCTGGCCGCCGCTCCCGCCTGGCGTGCGATGTCCTTCGACGACCGCGCGGCGATCATCCTGCGCGCCGCCGAGCTGCTGTCCGGCCCGTGGCGCGAGACGCTCGCCGCCTCGACCATGCTCGGCCAGTCCAAGACCGCGCAGCAGGCCGAGATCGACACGCCCTGCGAGCTGATCGACTTCTGGCGGTTCAACGTCTCCTACGCCCGCAAGCTCCTGGCCGAGCAGCCGCCGGCCAACTCCCCGGGCGTCTGGAACCGTCTGGACCACCGCCCGCTGGAGGGCTTCGTCTACGCGATCACGCCCTTCAACTTCACCGCCATCGCCGGCAACCTGCCGACGGCCCCGGCCCTGATGGGCAACGTCGTCGTCTGGAAGCCGTCCCCGACGCAGACCCACGCCGCCGTGCTGCTCATGCAGCTGCTGGAGGAGGCCGGTCTGCCCAAGGGCGTCATCAACCTCGTCACCGGCGACGGCATCGAGGTCTCCAAGGTCGCCTTGGAGCACCGCGACCTCGCCGGCATCCACTTCACCGGCTCGACGCCCACCTTCCAGTACCTGTGGAAGACGGTGGGCAACAACATCGAGAAGTACCGCACCTACCCGCGCCTGGTCGGCGAGACCGGCGGCAAGGACTTCCTGGTCGCCCACCCCTCGGCCGACCCGGCGATCCTGAAGACGGCCTTCACCCGCGGTGCCTTCGAGTTCCAGGGCCAGAAGTGCAGTGCCACCTCCCGGGCGTACATCCCCGCCTCCATCTGGAACTCCGGTTTCAAGGAGGAGCTGGCCGCCGAGGTCGACGGCATCAAGATGGGTGACGTCACGGACCTGTCGAACTTCATCGGCGCCGTCATCGACGAGCGTGCCTTCGCCAAGAACAAGGCCGCCATCGACCGCGCCAAGGAGGACCCCACCTGCACGATCGTCGCGGGCGGCACCTACGACGACTCCGAGGGCTGGTTCGTCCGCCCGACCGTCATCGAGTGCACCGACCCGGAGAACGAGGTCTTCCGCACCGAGTACTTCGGCCCGATCATCGCCGTGCACGTCTACGAGGACGACAGGTACGACGAGATGCTGACCCAGATGGAGTCCGTCTCCGACTACGCGCTGACCGGCTCGGTCATCGCCAACGACCGCGCGGCGGCCGCCTACACGGCCGACAAGCTGCGCTACGCGGCCGGCAACTTCTACATCAACGACAAGTCGACCGGTGCTGTCGTCGGCCAGCAGCCCTTCGGCGGCGGCCGGGCCTCCGGCACCAACGACAAGGCCGGCGCCCCGCAGAACCTGATGCGCTGGACCCTGACCCGCGCCATCAAGGAGACGCTGGTCCCGCCGACGGACTACACGTACCCGCACATGGGCTGACACCCCGCGGCGCACCGACGGGCCAGGTCGAAAAGACCTGGCCCGTCGCCATGTCCGGGGAAAGACTGGGCCGATGAGCATCCGAGTGCGCACCGCCCACACCGCCGATCTGAGCCCCGCGGAACTCGACGCCGTACGGGGCCTTCTGGACGCCGCCTTCGACGGCGACTTCGGTGACGAGGACTGGGACCACGGTCTCGGCGGCATGCACGCCCTGGTGCACGACGACTCCGGCCTCGCCGCGCACGGGGCGGTCGTGATGCGCCGGGTACGGCACCGCGGCCGGTGGCTGCGCACCGGGTACGTCGAGAACGTAGCCGTCCGCGCCGACGCGCGCCGCACCGGCCTCGGCGGGCTGGTCATGGCGGAACTGGAACGCGTCGTCGACCGTGCCTACGACCTCGGTGCCCTCTCCGCGAGCGACGACGGAGCCCGGCTCTACACCTCCCGGGGGTGGCGGCTCTGGAGTGGTCAGGTGCACGCCCTCAGCCCACGGGACGGCGTGCTCCGCCTGCCGGAGGAAGAGGACAGCACCTACGTACGGCCCGCCCTCGCCGGTCCGCTCGACCCCGCGTACGAGCTGCTCTTCGACTGGCGCGACGGCGACGTGCTCTAGAAATCACCGCAGGTCAGAGCAGTGTGACCCAGTCCACCGTCTCAGATAGTAGGAAGTCCGAGTAATTGTGGAGACAGACGCTCCGCGCTCCCTTAGCTTTGTAGGAGCCGAACGTCTCGCTCGACCAAGCGAATGGCGGTCGTGAGCCGGGCCCCGTGCAGGCAACCCCTGCGGCACCGCTCCCCGCCCCTTCCGGCGTCTCGTATCCCTCCCCCATGCACTCCGTGCTGTCGAAGGAGTCGATTTCCCATGGCCGAGACGACCGTCCGCCGCCGAGTCCGTCACGTTTCCCGTGCGACCGAGTCCGACCGCAAGAACGCCGCCGCCGCGCTCCAGCGCGCCCTCGACCGCAGGGACAACGGCGGATCCAGCGGCCACTGAGCCGCACACCGCGCACCGCCTACAGGACCGGGAGCCGCCCGACGGGGAGCGGTGCGGGGCCTCACGCCCCGCGCCGCACCTCGAAGTGGTCGATCCGCACACCGCTCGACGCCAGCGCTGACACCTTCAGTTCCGGCCTGGCGCCGCTGACCGCCTCCACCGAGAGGAACGAGAAGCCGCGGTAGCGCACCCGCGACCACTGCGCCGACTCCGCTTTGGTGTCCCGGGACTTGGTCCACCGGAACGTGGTGACCGGCTCGTGGTCGGCGGTGTTCCCCTCGTAGCTTTCCTTCACGCCATCGGGAAAGCCGTACAGCTCCTTGCCGCCGCCGCCCGCGGTCACGTAGACGATCCCGTCCCGCCGCGGATCCGTCGTCCCGCCGACCGGCACCGGCCGGCCCACCTCGCCGTTGCGGATGGCGTCCGTCCGCTCGTAGACGTGGTTGTGCCCGTTGATCACCAGGTCCACCTCGTGCCGCGCGAACAGCGGCAGCCACTCGGCGCGCACCCCGCCGTCGGAGGCGTGCGTGGACGTCGAGTACGCGCAGTGGTGGAAGAAGACGACGATGAAGTCCACGTCTTTCGCGGACCTCAGCTCGCCGAGCTTGGCGTCCAGCCACTTCGTCTGCCTCCCCTCCGTGTAACCGAAGTTGGCGGGGATCTCGTACGACACGTCGTTCGCGTCCAGCGCGACCACGCCCACGTTGCCGTACGTGAACGCGTACACGCCCGGTGCCGTACGCGCGTCGAAGCCGCTGTCCGGCAGGGAGAAGCGGGCGAACTGGCCGCCGTAGCCGTCCGGTGAGTACCAGGCCTCCATGTCGTGGTTGCCGGTCGTCACCATCCACGGCACCGACCGGGCCACCGGCTCGGTCTGCTTGAGGAACCGGTCCCACTGGCTCGCGTCGAAGACGTCCGACTCCTTGCCCTTGCCGGTCGGGTCGGCGTAGCAGATGTCGCCCGCGTGCAGATGGAAGGCGGGCTCCCGGCGCAGCAGCGTACGGTCGTTGAGAGCCGCCTCGTCGCCCACGCCCTGGTCACCGAACGCCGTGAACACGAACCGCTCCGGCGGGCGCGCGGGTGCCGTGCGGAAGGACGTGACCGTCCGCCGGTGCCGCGGGGAGGCCGGGTCGAAGCCCTCGTGGCCGACGCCGTAGTAGTACGTGGTGTCCGGGCGCAGGCCGTCCAGCGCGGCGTGCAGGTAGTACTGGTCGACCGCCGCCCGTACGCCCTTCAGCTCCGGGGTGTGCAGGTCGCGCAGCTCCGCCTCGACTCTGCGGCCGAGGTCGTCCGGGCGCAGGCCCACCCGGACGTAGGGCTTCCGTACCGCGAGCGGCACCTGCCAGGAGATCCGCATCTGCGTCTTCGGGTCGGCGCCGAAGGCGAGATGGCGGCCGAAGGGCGTGATGAGGGAACCGGGTGCCTTCGAAGTGCCGGGCGACGGGCTCCCGGCCGTCGTGGCGCCGCCCTGCCCGGACCGGGATCCGGAACCGGAGCAGCCGGTCAGCAGCCCGCTCGCCACCGCGCCCGCGGTCACCAGGGTGCGCCGCCGCGACAGTCGCGTCCGCAGGTACTCGTGCTGCTCCGCCATGCTCATCCGGCGGGCGAGCTCGGGCGGGATGCCGAAGTGGGGGATCTCCATGTCCAGTGAACTTCCCAGCGGCGGCCAACGTCCCCACCACGTACGGGTGAACGCGAACCGACGGACGCGTGCCGTCCCCCGGGCGGGTGCCGTCCCGCTGTCCGCATCACGGACACCCCATGTCATTCCATGGGACGAGGAGTAGGGTGCCCGCATGTCTCGCAGCATCAATCTCGCAGTGATCCCCGGTGACGGCATCGGCCAGGAGGTCGTGGCCGAAGGCCTGAAGGTCCTCTCCGCCGTCCTTCCGCAGGATGTGAAGCTGGAGACCGAGGAGTACGACTTCGGTGCCCGGCGCTACCACGCCACCGGTGAGACCCTCACCGACGCAGACCTCGACGCCCTGAAGCGGCACGACGCCATCCTGCTCGGCGCGATCGGCGACCCGTCCGTGCCCTCCGGCGTCCTGGAGCGCGGCTTCCTGCTCAAGCTCCGCTTCGCCTTCGACCACCACGTCAACCTGCGTCCGTCGAAGCTCCTCCCGGGTGTCGCCACCCCGCTCGCGGGCGAGCCGGAGATCGACTTCGTCGTGGTCCGCGAGGGCACCGAGGGCCCCTACACCGGCAACGGCGGCACGATCCGCAAGGGCACCGAGCACGAGGTCGCCACCGAGGTCTCCGTGAACACGGCCTTCGGTGTCGAGCGCGTGGTGCGTGACGCCTTCGCGCGGGCCCAGGCCCGCCCGCGCAAGAAGCTCGCGCTGATCCACAAGAACAACGTGCTGACCTTCGCCGGCCACCTGTGGACGAACATCTTCAACAAGGTGGCCGAGGAGTTCCCCGAGGTCACCACCGAGTACATGCACGTGGACGCGGCGACGATCTACCTAGTCACGCAGCCCGAGCGCTTCGACGTGATCGTCACCGACAACCTCTTCGGCGACATCGTCACCGACCTCGCCGCGGCCGTCTCCGGCGGCATCGGCGTGGCGGCCTCCGGCAACATCAACCCCTCCGGAGAGTTCCCGTCGATGTTCGAGCCCGTGCACGGCTCGGCCCCGGACATCGCCGGCCAGGGCAAGGCCGACCCGACCGCCACCGTGCTGTCCGTCGCCCTGCTGCTGCGCCACCTCGGCTACGAGGCCGAGGCCGCCCGCATCGACGACGCGGTCGCCGCCGACCTGTCGGAGCGCACCGGCAAGCCCGCCCGCTCCACCTCGGAGATCGGCGACGCGCTCGCCGTACGCGTAGCCGGCTGACCCGCCGCTGCACACCGCAAGCCGCCGGGTCGCAACCGCACCCGGCGGCTTCCGCATGTTCCCGCCGGGTGCCACCATCGACCACCGGGCCGCATTCACCCCGTTCCTTCCGCCGCCGCCCCCG
The DNA here is from genome assembly GCF_009872555.1 of Streptomyces sp. SID5643. Taxonomy (NCBI): domain Bacteria; kingdom Bacillati; phylum Actinomycetota; class Actinomycetes; order Kitasatosporales; family Streptomycetaceae; genus Streptomyces; species Streptomyces sp. SID5643. Next base: position 18,973 of record NZ_WWIC01000100.1, on the reverse strand, counting down.
GGCGATAATCGAACGCGAGGCCGCGGAATGAGGGAATGCTCGGACGTCCTAGCACTGGTCACCATCAGAGCAGTACCGAGCGCGGCCCGTCACTACAACCGGTGAAGGACATCAACCCATGACGACGCCCACGATCGAGCTCAAGCCCTCCGCCAACCCGCTGTCCGCCGCGGAACGCGAGGGGATCCTGGCCAACCCCGGGTTCGGCCGCCACTTCACCGACCACATGGTGACGATCAAGTGGACGGAAGGCCGCGGCTGGCACGACGGCCAGCTCGTGCCGTACGCGCCGATCTCCCTCGACCCCGCCACCACGGTCCTGCACTACGCCCAGGAGATCTTCGAAGGCCTGAAGGCCTACCGCCAGCCCGACGGCTCGGTCGCCACCTTCCGCCCCGAGAAGAACGCCGAGCGGTTCCAGCGCTCCGCACGCCGGCTCGCGATGCCCGAACTGCCGGTCGAGACGTTCATCGAGGCGTGCGACGCCCTGGTGCGGCAGGACAAGGCATGGGTGCCGGCGCACGGCGGTGAGGAGTCCCTCTACCTGCGCCCGTTCATGATCGCGACCGAGGTCGGGCTGGGTGTGAAGCCGGCCAACGAGTACCTGTTCCTGGTGATCGCCTCCCCGGCCGGGGCGTACTTCCCCGGGGGCGTGAAGCCGGTCTCCATCTGGGTTTCCGAGGACCGGGTCCGGGCCGTCCCCGGCGGCATGGGTGACGCGAAGACGGGCGGTAACTACGCGGCGTCCCTGCTCGCGCAGGCCGAGGCCGCCACGAAGGGCTGCGACCAGGTCTGCTACCTCGACGCCGTGGAGCACACGTGGGTGGAGGAGCTGGGCGGCATGAACCTGTACTTCGTGTACGGCGACAAGATCGTGACGCCCTCCCTCACCGGCTCGATCCTGGAGGGCGTCACGCGTGACTCCCTGCTCGCCGTCGCCCGTGACCTCGGGTACGAGGCGGAGGAGGGCCGGGTTTCGGTCGACCAGTGGCAGCGGGACTCGGAGAACGGGTCGCTGACGGAGGTCTTCGCGTGCGGTACGGCCGCGGTGATCACCCCGGTCGGTACGGTGAAGAGGGCCGGGGCGGAGTGGAAGCAGAGCGGGGGAGAGCCGGGCGAGGTCACGCTGCGGCTGCGTCAGGCGCTGCTCGACATCCAGCGGGGCACGGCCTCGGACGCCCACGGCTGGATGCACCGCCTGGGCTGAGCCGCCCTGGCCCCAGGGGGCTCCGCCCCCGGACCTATGAAGCGGTCGGGCTGGAAGCACGACGTGCCTCATCGGCCCCGGGTTCCTGACGCACGGAACCCGGGGTCGTCAGCGTGTAAGCCACCCCTCCCACCACCCCCGACAGCAGGAAACTGCAGTCCACCCCGCCGGTCAGGGACAGCAGCGGTCCCTCGTACGACGGCAGGGACACCGCCAGGACGCCGACGGTCGCGCCGGCCGCCCAGGAGGCGGTCGCCGGGAGGTTCCAGCCGGCGCGGTACCAGTACAGACCGCCCCGGGCGCTGCGGTTGAAGACCTGGAGGGCGTCCGCGTCGTAGACCCCGCCGCAGCGGGCGAAGCCGATGAGGGTGATGACGGCCCACGGCGTACCGATGGCCGTCAGGAGCAGCACGAAGGACGTCATCGCGTCCTGCGCGGTCGAGTAGTGGTGCCCGGCGAGGACACAGCCCGTGGCGACGGCCGCCACCGCATACGTCGCCCGGGCCCGGGAGGCACGCGGCAGGATCGCGTCCAGGTCGAGGCCCATCGAGTAGAGCATCAGCCCCGCGTTGCCGACCGACCCGGCCGAGGCCGCCAGGAGCAGCGGCACGAGGTACCAGGACGGGGCCGCGTCCACCAGCGGGCCCGCGTAGTCCAGGGCCGCCCCGGCCGCGTACGCGGTGAACGTGCCGAACAGCTGCGGCACCAGCAGGCCCAGCATCAGCCCCAGCCAGGTCGCGTGCAGCACCCGGCGGGAGGAGTGGCGGACCGGGGAGATGTAACGGGTGTAGTCGCCGAGCAGCGTGATGAACGCGACCGGCCCGGACAGCCCGGCGGCCACGGCCGCGAGCAGCCAGGTGGGCCAGAACCCGCCCAGCAGGTAGCCGCCGGCCTCCGGCAGCGCGGCGGTGGTGAAGCCGGGGGCGTAGGCGATCACACCCAGCCCCAGCAGGGCCGTCATGCCGAACGCCAGCATCCGCGACATCGCCAGCAGCACCCGGTAGCCGTGGACGGCGCCCGCGACGGTGGCCGCGGCGAGCAGCCCGTAGACGACGCCGTACGACACCCCGCCCTGCGGCAGCCCCGCCAGCCGGCCCAGCACGCTCACCATCACGTCGCCGCCGATCCACACGGTCAGCGCCGTGTAGCCGAGGGCAAGGAGCAGCCCGACCACCGAGCCGACCAGCCGCCCGCGGACCCCGAACTGGGCGCCGGAGGAAGTCGACAGGTTGGTTCCGGTGCGCAGCGAGACCAGGGCCAGCGGGGCCGTGAACAGCACGCCCACCACCGTGCCCGCGAGCACCGCGCTGACCGACGACCACCAGTCCAGACCGAAGGACGGCGGCAGCCAGCCGAAGACGATCACGCCCAGGCAGAGGTTGGAGCCGAGCAGGATCGAGACGAGATCACGCGGCCCGCTGGTGCGTTCCTCCTCGGGGATGGTGTCGACTCCGCGCTGTTCGATCGGCATGCTGGTCTCCCTCGGTTAGAGCGACGTTCAATGTGATGCGGTCAGTGCGTCGTCGTCAACCCTTCAAATAGGGGAAACTTGGTTTAGAGTGATGCTCTAAGTGGAGGGAGTGACATGCGGCTGACCCCGACCGAACGCGACCGGCTGCTGCTCTTCGGCGCCGCCGAACTGGCCCGCGCCCGCAGGGCCAGGGGCCTGAGGCTCAACGTCCCCGAGGCGACTGCGCTCATCGCCGACACGGTGTGCGAGGCCGCCCGGGACGGCAAGCGGCTCGCGGAGGCCGTCGAGGCCGCCCGGTCCGTCCTCGCGCCGGATGACGTGCTGCCCGGCGTCGCCGACGTCGTCACCGAGGTGCACGTCGAGGCCGTCTTCGACGACGGCTCACGGCTCGCCGTCGTCTGCGACCCCATCGGAGGCGGCTCGGGGGCGGACGCCCCGGGCGCCCTGCTGCCCGGGCCGGGGCAGCCCGAACCCGAGCCGGCCCTACGGCTGACCGTCACCAACACCGCGACCGTGCCCGTCTCGGTGACCTCCCACTTCCACTTCTTCGAGGCCAACCCCCGGCTCCGCTTCGACCGCGGGAGGGCCTACGGCATGCGGCCGGCCGTGCCCGCCGGGTCGTCCGTGCGGTTCGGGCCGGGGGAGAGTGCCGAGGTCGGGCTGCTCCCGATCGGGGGCGAGCGGATCGCGATGGGGTTCGCCGGGCTCGTCGACGGGCCGCTGGACGCGCCGGGCGCCAAGGAGGAGGCGCTGCGGCGGGCCGCCGCCTGCGGCTATCTCGGCGTACCGGAAACCGCAGTTGACCAGGAGGCCGGACGATGAGCCGCCCGGGAGGCCACCCCGCCGAGGCCCGCCGCCTCACCCCGTACGAGTACGCCGCCACCCACGGGCCCCGCGCCGGCGACCGCATCCGTCTGGGTGACTCGGGGCTGGTCGTCGAGGTCGAGTCCGACTCCCAGCGCCCCGGCGACGAGTTCCTCGCCGGATTCGGCAAGACCGCCCGGGACGGGCTGCACCTGAAGGCCGCCGCGGTCCGGGAGACCTGTGACGTCGTGGTCAGCAACGTCGTCGTGATCGACGCCGTGCAGGGCGTCCGGAAGGTGTCCATCGGCATCCGCGAGGGCCGGATCTGCTCGATCGGACGGGCCGGCAACCCCGACACCCTCGACGGGGTCGACGTCGTCGTCGGCACGGGCACCTCGATCGTCTCCGGCGAGGGCCTCATCGCCACCGCCGGGGCCGTCGACACCCATGTCCACCTGCTGTCGCCGCGCGTCATGGAGGCCTCGCTGGCGTCCGGCGTGACCACGATCATCGGGCAGGAGTTCGGGCCCGTGTGGGGCGTCGGCGTCAACTCGCCCTGGGCGCTGCGGCACGCGTTCGGCGCGTTCGACGCCTGGCCCGTCAACATCGGCTTCCTGGCCCGGGGTTCGTCGTCCCGCCCGGCGCCCCTCGTGGAGGCCCTCGCCGAGGGAGGGGCGAGCGGCTTCAAGGTGCACGAGGACATGGGCGCCCACACCCGCGCCCTGGACACCGCGCTGCGCGTCGCCGAGGAGCACGACGTCCAAGTCGCGCTGCACAGCGACGGGCTGAACGAATGCCTGTCGGTGGAGGACACCCTGCGCGTGCTGGAGGGCCGGACGATCCACGCCTTCCACATCGAGGGCTGCGGCGGTGGACACGTGCCCAACGTGCTGAAGATGGCGGGCGTGCCGAACGTCATCGGCTCCTCCACCAACCCGACCCTGCCCTTCGGCCGGGACGCCGTCGCCGAGCACTACGGCATGATCGTCTCGGTCCACGACCTCAAGACCGACCTGCCGGGCGACGCCGCCATGGCCCGGGACCGCATCCGGTCCGGCACCATGGGCGCCGAGGACGTCCTGCACGACCTGGGGGCCATCGGCATCACCTCCTCGGACGCGCAGGGCATGGGCCGCGCGGGCGAGACGGTCCGCCGTACGTTCGCCATGGCCGGGAAGATGAAGGCCGAGTTCGGCGCACCGGACCGGCACGACAACGAGCGCGTCCTGCGCTACCTGGCCAAGCTGACCATCAACCCCGCCCTGGCGCACGGGCTTTCGCACGAGGTCGGGTCCATCGAGACCGGCAAGCTCGCCGACATCGTGCTGTGGCGGCCCGAGTACTTCGGCGCCAAGCCGCAGCTGGTGCTGAAGGCCGGCTTCCCCGCGTACGGCGTGACCGGCGACCCGAACGCGGCGACCGACACCTGCGAACCCCTGGTCCTCGGACCGCAGTTCGGCGCGCACGGCGCGACACCGGCCGAGATATCGGTGGCGTTCGTCGCGCGGGCCGCACTCGACCAGGGGCACGACACCCTGCCGACCCGGCGCCGCAGGGTCGCCGTGCGCGGCACCCGCGGCATCGGCCCGGCCGACCTGCACCGCAACTCCCGTACCGGAGCCGTCGACGTCGACCGGCGCACCGGTCTCGTCACCCTCGACGGCGAGCCGCTGCGCTCCGAACCCGCCGAGTCCGTCTCCCTCAACCGTCTCTACTTCCTCTGAGGATCAACGATGTCCGCAGCCGCCGACGGCTTCCGCATGCCCGCCGAATGGGTCCCGCACGAGCGGACCTGGATGGCCTGGCCGGGCCCGAACGAGACCTTCGACGACCCGGGGGAGCTGGCCGCCGCCCGGGTCTCCTGGGCCGCGGTCGCCCGGGCCGTGCGCCGCTTCGAGCCGGTGACGGTGGTGTGCGGGCCGGGGCAGTCGGGCGAGGCGCGTGCGCTGCTGGGGGAGGGCGTCGACACGGTCGAGCGGGACCTCGACGACGCCTGGATGCGCGACATCGGACCCACCTTCCTGACCGACGGCACGGGGGAACTGGCCGCTGTCGACTGGACGTTCAACGGCTGGGGCGCCCAGGAGTGGGCCCGGTGGGACCACGACGCGAAGATCGCCGGGTACGTCGCCGGCCTTGCCGGGGCGCGCACGTACGCCTCGAAGCTCGTCAACGAGGGCGGGGCGATCCACGTCGACGGCGAGGGCACGGTCCTGCTCACCGAGACCGTCCAGCTCGGCCCGGAGCGCAACCCGGGCTGGTCCCGCGAGCAGGCCGAGGCCGAGATCCACGCCCAGCTCGGCACCCGCAAGGCGATCTGGCTGCCCCGCGGCCTGACCGGTGACTACGCTCCCCACGGCTTCGGCACCCTCGGCCACGTCGACATCGTCGCGGCCTTCGCCCGCCCGGGCGTCGTCGTGGCGCACTCCCAGCCGGACCCGGCCCACCCCGACCACGAGGTGACCCGGGAGGTCATCGGCCTGCTGAAGTCGCAGACGGACGCGCGCGGACGGCGCCTGGAGGTCGTCGAGGTCCCCGCCCCGACCGTTCTGGAGGCCGACGGCCACTGGGCCGACTACTCCTACATCAACCACTACCTCTGCAACGGCGGCGTGGTCCTGTGCGGCTTCGACGACCCGCGTGACGAGATCGCGGCCGGCATCTTCCGCCGCCTCTTCCCCGAGCGGACCGTGACGCTGTTGGACGCCCGTACGATCTTCGCGGGCGGTGGTGGAATCCACTGCATCACCCAGCAGCAGCCGAGGACCTAGGAGCGCAGATGGCCGGTGGGCGCAGGCAGGCCCCGCCCCGCGAGGACGTCCTCGCCGCCGCCATGGAGATGATCGCCGAGCGCGGCCTGGAGAAGCTCACGATGGCGGCGCTCGGCCGCGAGGTCGGCATGAGCAGCGGCCACCTGCTCTACTACTTCGGCTCCAAGGACGAACTGCTGCTGCGCACCCTGGAGTGGAGCGAGGGCCGGCTCGGGGCCGAGCGGGGGCGTTTGCTGACCCGGACCGCTCCTGCCCGTGAGCGCCTCGACGCCTATGTCGACCTGTACGTCCCCGACCGTCACCGCGACCCGCACTGGACGCTGTGGCTGGAGGTCTGGAACCGCTCGCAGAACGCCGACGCCGACGCCCGGGACCGGCAGGCCGCCATCGAGGGCGCCTGGCACCGCGACCTCGTCGCCCTGCTCGCCGAGGGCGTCTCGCGCGGCGAGTTCCGCCGGGTCGACCCGGACCGGTTCGCCACCCGGCTGCGCTCGCTGCTGGACGGCTTCTCCATCCACGTGGCGATCGGCCTGCGCGGCACCGACCGGGCCCAAGTCCTCGGACACGTGCGCGAGTTCCTCGCCGACAGCCTCTTCGCGGACACCTGAACTCCCGCCCGGGTTGTACTCAATACGACGGATTGACCCACCGGACCGTCGTGATGTTGGCTCTGGGGAGCCCTCGGTGCGGGGCCGGGGGAAACGCGTCCACGCGTCCACGGGGACACGGGGACGCGGGGACACGGGGACGCGGGGACACGGGGAACACAGGGGGAACAGCACATGACCAGCATCAGGAGGGCCGCTTCCGTCGCGCTCGGCGTGGCCCTGGCCGGCACGCTCGGCGCCGCCGCAGCGCTGCCGGCGACCGCCGTGCCCGCACCGGCGCCGCGGACCCAGAAGGCGAGCATCGCCCCGGACGGCACCGACGGCAACGGCCCCTCCGGCGGACCGAGCCTGAGCGCCGACGGCCGCCTGCTGGCGTTCGTCTCCAGCGCCGACAACCTCGTCGCCGGGGACACCGACGGCGCCGCCGACGCCTTCGTCCGCGACCTGAGGACCGGGACGACCAGGATGGCCGGCGGCCCGCCCGACGGCTCCGTCGACGCCGTCGCCCTGAGTGGCAACGGCCGGTACCTGGCCTTCAGTGCCACCGGCAGCGGCGACGGCCTGAGCCACATCTGGGTCGAGGACCTCACAACCGGCGCCGTGCAGCGCGTCAAGGACACCGTCGCCAGCCGGCTACGACACCGCCCGGCAGCCCGCCATCAGCGCCGACGGCCGCTACGTCGCCTTCGTCGCCCAGCAGTCCGCCCCCGGGGAGGGAGAGGACCGCTGGGGCCGGGTCTACCGCGTCGACCGCACCGGCGGCAAGGCCGTCCGCATCAGCCAGGTGCCCGCGGCCGGCGACCGCAAGACCGCCGCCGGCCACCCGTCCATCAGTGCCGACGGCAAGCGCGTCGGCTACCGGTTCTTCGTCCCGCACCCCGCCTCGGGCGACTGGAGCGACGTCTACGTCCGCGACGTCCCGAGCGGCGAGCTGATCCAGGCCGACCGGGCCCCGGCCGGCCGGACCTCCGACGGGCAGAGCGAGTTCCCGCAGGTCAGCGCGGACGGCCGGTACGCGGTCTTCAACTCCCTCGACTCGCGGCTCACCCCGGGAGACACCAACCAGGGGCACAACGTCTTCGTCCGCGACCTGAGGACGGGCGAGCTGCGCCGGATCGACGCCGCCGACCCGGCCGCCTTCACCGCGCATCCGAGCCTCGGCGCGGACAGCCGCCACCTGGCCTTCACCTCAGCCGACCCGGGTGACACGAACCGCACGACCCGGGCCTACGTCCGCGACCTGCGCACCGGGACCACGGTCCTCGCCAGCCCGGACGCCGGGGGCGGCGCCAACGACCAGAGCGTGTCCGCCCCGGTGACCGACCGCCACGGCCGCACCATCGCCTTCGGCAGCGCCTCACCCGACCTCGTGCCCGGCGACATGTACGACACCTCGCACGTCTACGTCCGTCACATGAAGTGACCGACCGCATCCTGAGACAACCGTGAGCGAAGCGCGGGGGTTGTGCCAGACTGCCTCCGTGCTCTCGTTCGCCATGATTATTGGCAGCAGGCGCGCCGGTCCGCAGTGACCACCACGTACGACCAGGTACGGGTGGACACCGTCGTCCTCGACCCGCGCGCAGACCTCTCGCACCCGCGAGAGGTTTTTCGCATTTCTGGCCCACCCACAGCCGGAGGCGAGAGCGCGAGGGAGTATGTGAGGGCGGTGGAGCCGGTCATTCCGGTACGACCGAGATCCCATCCTCAGGAGCCTTGAGACCATGACCGCTACCAGCGACCTCGACGATTCGTTCCACGTCTTCGACACCACCCTGCGCGACGGCGCCCAGCGCGAGGGCATCAACCTCACCGTCGCCGACAAGCTGGCCATCGCACGGCACCTGGACGACTTCGGCGTGGGCTTCATCGAGGGCGGCTGGCCGGGCGCCAACCCCCGGGACACCGAGTTCTTCGCCCGCGCCCAGCAGGAGATCGACTTCCGGCACGCCCAGCTCGTCGCGTTCGGCTCCACCCGCCGCGCCGGCACCACCGCCGATCAGGATCCGCAGGTCAAGGCGCTCCTGGAGTCCGGCGCGCCGGTGATCACGCTGGTCGCCAAGTCGCACGACCGCCATGTCGAACTCGCCCTGCGCACCACCCTGGACGAGAACCTGGCGATGGTTCGCGACACCGTGTCCTTCCTCAAGGAGCAGGGCCGCCGCGTCTTCATCGACTGCGAGCACTTCTTCGACGGCTACCGGGCCAACCCCGAGTACGCCAAGGCGGTCGTCCGCACGGCGTCGGAGGCCGGCGCGGACGTCGTCGTCCTGTGCGACACCAACGGCGGCATGCTCCCCGCGCAGATCCAGGCCGTCGTCTCCACGGTCCTCGCCGACACCGGCGCCCGGCTCGGCATCCACGCCCAGGACGACACGGGCTGCGCGGTCGCCAACACCCTGGCCGCCGTCGACGCGGGCGCGACGCACGTGCAGTGCACGGCCAACGGCTACGGCGAGCGCGTCGGCAACGCCAACCTCTTCCCGGTCGTGGCGGCCCTGGAGCTGAAGTACGGCAAGAAGGTCCTGCCCGACGGGCACCTGCGCGAGATGACCCGCATCTCGCACGCCATCGCCGAGGTCGTCAACCTCACCCCCTCCACGCACCAGCCCTACGTCGGCCTCTCTGCCTTCGCCCACAAGGCCGGACTGCACGCCTCGGCGATCAAGGTCGACCCGGACCTGTACCAGCACATCGACCCCGAGCAGGTCGGCAACACCATGCGCATGCTGGTCTCCGACATGGCCGGGCGGGCGTCCATCGAGCTCAAGGGCAAGGAGCTCGGCATCGACCTCGGCGGCGACCGCGAGCTGGTCGGCCGGGTGGTCGAGCGCGTGAAGGAACGCGAGCTCAAGGGCTACACGTACGAGGCGGCCGACGCCAGCTTCGAACTCCTGCTGCGCGCCGAGGTCCAGGGCGGGCCGCTGCGCTACTTCGAGGTCGAGTCCTGGCGCGCCATCGTCGAGGACCGGCCCGACGGCTCCCACGCCAACGAGGCCACGGTCAAGCTGTGGGCCAAGGGGGAGCGCATCGTCGCCACCGCCGAGGGCAACGGCCCGGTCAACGCCCTGGACCGGTCCCTGCGCGTGGGCCTGGAGAAGATCTACCCCCCGCTCGCCAAGCTGGAGCTGGTGGACTACAAGGTGCGCATCCTGGAGGGCAAGCACGGCACCAACTCCACGACCCGCGTGCTGATCTCCACGTCCGACGGCACGGGTGAGTGGTCGACGGTCGGCGTCGCCGACAACGTCATCGCCGCGAGCTGGCAGGCCCTGGAGGACGCCTACACCTACGGGCTGTTGCGCGCGGGCGTCGCACCGGCGGAGTAGCGCAGGCCGGCCGGGCCGGGTGCCCCGGGGCGCGTGTCACATCGCCGTGTCCCGGGACCGCGGGACCGGGACCTCGCCGCCCCGGTCACGGCCGGGGGTCCGGTCGAGGCGGAAGAGCCCCGCCGTGTGGGGGCGCTGGCCGGTGGCGCTGGTCGTGGAGCGGGTCAGCTCCTCGACGCCGTCGGCCAGATAGCCGACCCACGCCGCGCCCTCGTCCTCGATGATCCGCTGCGCGTCGGCCCGCAGCCGCTCGATCACCCCGAGCAGGGCGGCCTGCTCCTTGTCGCTGGGGGAGTCGGTGGTCCTCAGGAACGCCTGCGCCCAGTCGGACTGCGCCTTCTTGAGGATCTGCTGGAGTGCCATCTCCGCTCGGATGTAGCGGGTCCAGGACGCCGAGAACCCGAAGATCCGGTCGAAGAGCACACAGCCGGCGCCGCCGGCCAGGAACACGAAGCCCCACTCGGGCTGCACGGCCGTGGGTGCGGCCGCGTGCACCAGCGGCGTGATCGTGCCGACGATGCCCAGCAGGGTGGCGAGCGCCCGCAGCGAGCGCGACCACAGCGACGGCCCCCGGCGCCGCGCCAGGTACCAGCCGATCGCCGACGTCACCTCCGCCTCGGCGTGCCGGAACAGCTCCCACAGCAGGTCGGCCCGCGTGCGCGAGCGGTCCAGCTCGGTCAGTTCGGACACCGTCATGTCCGCGGCCCTGCGTCTTCCGAACATGCCCCTGATACCGCCCCTCCTGGTTGGCCCGTGGCCAGAGGGCATCCTAGGCCCAGCCCCGGTCACAAATCCCTGTCTCGACGGATAACCCTTTATGGGTGGTTTCGGGTAGCTTCGAACATATGAAGGCCGCACTGGTGCGTACCGTCGTACGTCTGCTGATCGTGCCGGTCGCCGCCGTACTGGCGGTGCTGCTGGCCGGTGCGCCGGGTGCGCACGCGGCCACCGACCTCTCGGAGGTCGCCCAGGAACTGCGCGAGAGTCCCGTCTACGTCGATCCGGCCGCCTCCGGGCAGCTGGCCGCGTCGGACGCCGAGGCGCTCGCCGACAAGATCAAGGACGCGGACAAGCCCGTCTTCGTGGCCGTCCTCCCGGCCGGTTACCCCACGCAGGACCTCTTCCGGAACCTGCGCACGCAGACCGGCGTCACCGGCCTCTACGGCATCCACCTCGGTGACCGGTTCGACGCCCGTGCCGACAGCTCCGTGATGAGCCGGCAGGCGGTGTCCAACCTGGTCACGGCGGTGCAGGACGCGGGTGACACCAAGGCCCAGCTGAACGACTTCGTCGACGACGCCCTGCGCAACGTGGGCGGTTCGGCGCCGAGCAGCTGGAGCGGCGGCCCGGGCACCGACGTGCCGGTCGGCGGCCTGATCACGGTCGGCGCGCTGGTCGCGGCCGGCGGCGCGGGCGCCTACGCCCTGGTCCGCCGCAACCGGCGCCGCCACGAAGAGGAGCAGCGGGCCGCGCTGGAGAAGCTGCGGGTGGTCGTCGACGAGGACATCACCGCCTTCGGCGAGGAACTCGACCGCCTCGACTTCCACCCCGGGGAGCCCGGCGCCGACGACGCGATGCGCACCGACTACGAGCGTGCCCTGGACTCCTACGAACAGGCCAAGTCCCTCATGGCGGCGGCGGCGAAACCGGAGGACGTCCGGGCCGTCACCCAGGCCGTGGAGGACGGCCGGTTCTCCCTGGCCCGGCTCGCGGCCCGCCGCGAGGGCGGGGTCCTGCCGGAGCGCCGCCCGCCCTGCTTCTTCGACCCGCGCCACGGGCCCTCCGTCGCCGACGCCACCTGGACGCCCCCGGGCGGTGCGGCCCGCGAGGTCCCGGTCTGCGCGGCCGACGAGAGGCGTCTCGCCGAGGGCCGCGACCCGGCGATCCGCGAGGTCGACACCGACTACGGCCGCCGCCCCTACTGGGAGGCCGGGCCGGCGTACGGCCCCTGGGCCGGCGGTTACTTCGGTGGCGGACTGCTGCCCGGCCTCCTCGTCGGCACCATGCTCGGCAGCATGATGGCCGGCCCCGCCTACGCGGCCGACTACGGCTCCGGCTACGGCGACTTCGGCGGCTACGAGGGCGGCGACGTCTCCGGCGCGGACTTCGACACCGGTGATTTCGGCGGTGACTTCGGCGGCGGAGACTTCGGCGGCGGGGGCGGCTTCGGCGGGGGAGGGGACTTCGGAGGCGGGTTCTGACGGAGGCGGGGGCCGTCGGGAACCTCCCGGGCCGGTCGGTGCCCCCAGGGCCGCGCACGGTGCCCGGGCGATCGACGTGGAGCCGACACCGAAGGACAGGGCACCCTGGGCGACGACGAGCGCGAGTGCCGGGACGGAGCGTGCGGCCCAGGGGGCCAGGGCACGCATGCTGCTCGCACAGCGGACGGCACCTGTCCTACTTCCTCCCTACGGTGGCGCCATGACCACCTCCGACGGCGCCGGCCCTCTCTCCTTCGCGACCGTGGCCGACCTGGACTCCTGGCTGACGGCACACCCTGCCCCGCACCCCGGCCTCTGGGTCAGGGTCGCGAAGAAGGGCTCGGGGGTCCCCTCCGTCACGGCCGCCGACGTCAACGACGTGGCGCTGTGCCACGGCTGGATCACCGGGCAGCGCAAGGGACTCGACACGTCGTACTACCTCCAGCGGATCACCCCGCGCCGCCCCGGCAGTCTCTGGTCCATGGTCAACGTCCGGCGCGTCGAGGAACTGACAGCCGCCGGGCGGATGCGGCCCGGCGGCCTCGCGGAGGTGGCGTCCGCCCGGGCGGACGGCCGGTGGGACGCGGCGTACGCGTCCCAGAAGGAGGCCGAGGTCCCGGCCGACCTGGCGGCGGCCCTGGCCCGCAGTCCCCGCGCCGCCGCGGCCTTCGAGACCCTGGGCCGCACGGACCGCTACCTGGCGATGCTCGGCGTGCTCCGCGCCAGGACGACGAAAAGGCGCGCCGCGCAGGTGGCGGCGACGGTGAAGAAGCTGGAATCCGGCGTCTCAACGCGCTGACCCCCACGGGGCGACCGTGGCGCGAGCGCGATGAGGACGGGCCCGACACCGCGACGGTGTCGGGCCCTGAAAGCCGTCGGTCAGAGGGTCGACGCCGCCGAGGCGATGGCGGAGGCGAAGGTGGAGACCTCCGTGTAGACGCCGGGGGCCTCGGGCCGGGCGCAGCCCTCACCCCAGCTCACGATGCCGACCTGGATCCAGCCGCCGGCGTTGTCCTTGCGGAACATCGGGCCGCCGGAGTCGCCCTGGCAGGTGTCGACGCCGCCCGCGTCGAAGCCGGCGCAGATCTCCTCGTTCGCGACGAGGCCGCTGTACAGACCGCCGTAGGCCTTGCACGCGGCGTCGCTGACGAAGGGCACGGTCGCCTTCAGGAGGTAGCGCTGCTGGGAGCCGCCCTCGCGGTTCGCGCCCCAGCCGGCGACCGTGAAGTCACCGGCGTTGTACTGCGTGGTCGTGGCGATCTTGAGCGTCGGCAGGTTGATGGGCTGGGCGAGCTTGATGAGCGCCCAGTCCTTGCCGGTGCCGTTGTAGCCGGGGGCGCGCAGCACCTTGGTGGAGCGGACCTGGACCCGGCCGCTGGTGGACTGGAGGTCGACGACCCCCGCAGTGGCGGTGATGCTCGTGTTGTTGCCTGAACCGCCCACACAGTGCGCGGCCGTGAGCACGATCTGCTGGGTGTAGAGCGCGCCGCCACAGCCCATGGAGAGCCGGACCATGAACGGGAACTCGCCCTGTGCGGCCCGGGTCCCGCCGACCACGGGCGACGGCGCGGCGTGCGCGGCGGAAACGGGCTGGAGACTGGCGATCGCGAGCGCGGCGGCGCCGAGGGCCGCGCATCTCTTGAGGGCCGTGAGGAGTCTCTTCAACGTGATGCCTTCCGTGGGGGGTTGACTGGGGAGGTGCAACCGAAGCATCAAATTGACGAGCGCATGACAGCAGCAGGAGCAAAAAGAACGTCCATGTGCTGGCATGGACTGGTCAAAATATCGCTGCTGGATTATGGGAACGCCGACAGTCTTTTCACAAGGGGCGGGAACCGGCCAGACCGGCCCGGGTGGGATCACCGGGCCGGTCCCACGGAGCTCACGCGGTCCGGATGGCCGAGATGTCGAAGTTGAGCTTGATCTTGTCCGACACCAGGACACCACCGGTCTCCAGTGCGGCGTTCCAGGTCAGGCCCCACTCGGAACGAAGGATCTCCGCCTTGCCCTCGAAACCGACGCGCTCGTTGCCGAAGGGGTCCTTCGCGGCGCCGTTGAACTCCAGGTCGATGGCGAGGGGACGGGTCGTGCCGAGGATCGTCAGCTCGCCGGTGATCCGGTAGTCGTCACCGCCGAGCGCCTCCGCCTTGGTGGAGCGGAACGTCATGGCCGGGAACTCGTCCGCCTTGAAGAAGTCCGCGCTCTTGAGGTGGCCGTCGCGGTCGGCGTTGCCCGTGCTGATGCTGTCCATCACGACGTCGATGGAGGCCGTGGACCGCGACGGGTCGCTGCCGTCGAGGTGGAGCGTGCCGGTGAAGTCCTGGAAGCCGCCCTTGACGTTGGTGACCATGGCGTGCCGGGCGACGAAGCCGATCGTCGAGTGCGCGGGGTCGATCGTGTAGTCGCCGGTCAGGGCGGCCGGCTCGGGGTTCACGGCACCGGTGGCGGTGGCGGTCTGGGCGTCGTTGCGGCTGAAGATGCTCATGGGGTACGCCTCCTGCGTTGTGATGTTGAATCTTTAACTACTCCAACGCGACCCACCGTAGACCTATTCCGTTCAATGTTCAACATCTTCGGCGGGTGGGCCGAAGGACGTGCGTGCCTCCCGTACGCCCGCTTGGCCGAATGCCCCGTCCGCGGGAGTGGTCCTGCCGGATGCGGCGCACCGCGCCCCGGCACGCGGTCCTCCCAGGGCCGGGGGCCGATGGAGCCCGGGCACCCGGCCCCGGCCGGCCCACCCTGCGGTGGCGGCCTCCGGCAAGACGGGGTTCCGTTTTCAGTGACCGTATGGAGACAGACGAGACCACGGCGGACGCACAGCGCAGGGGAGCGACTCGTGACACTCACCGGCTCCGGCTCGGCCTACGACCCACCGGCGGACCCCGCCCCGCGCCGCTCCACGACCCCCGTCCCCGTCCGGGTGAACCAGTACGGGCCGCCGCGACGTCTCGACCGGCGCGTCGCCCTGGTCACCGGCGCCTCCTCCGGTATCGGGGCGGCCACGGCCCGGCGGTTCGCGATGGACGGCTGGCAGCTGCTCCTCAGCGGACGCGACCGGCACCGCCTGGAGCAGACGGCGTCCGGCACCACGGCCGTCGTCCTGCCCGCCGACCTCGCCGCCCCGGACGGCCCGCGCCTGCTGGCCCGCTCGGCGCTGCACACCACCGGCCGGATCGACGTCCTGGTCGCCGGGGCGGGCATGGGCTGGGCGGGCCCCTTCGCGACCATGCCGCACACCGACATCGACCGGGTGCTGACCCTGGACCTCAACGCCACCCTGCACCTCGTGCGCGAGGTACTGCCCTCCATGATCGCGGCAGGACGCGGCCGCGTGGTGCTGCTCGGCTCGGTCGCCGGCTGCGTGGGCCTGCGGGAGGAGGCGGTGTACTCCGCCGCCAAAGCCGGCCTGGCCGCCTTCGCCGAGGCGCTGCGCCAAGAACTGCGCGGCACGGGCGTGGGCGTGACCTTCGTCGTGCCCGGAGCCGTCGACACGCCCTTCCACACCCGCCGCGGCAGGCCCTACGACGGCACCCGCACCGGCCTCCTCTCGCCCGGCAGCGTCGCCGGCACCATCTGGGAGGCCGTCCGGCACAACCGCGACGAGGCCTACGTCCCCACCTGGCTGACCGTCCCCGGCCGGGTCCGCGGCCTCGCGCCGGGCCTGTACCGCCGCCTGCTGAACCGCTTCGGCTAGGGGGTGTCCGCAGGCAAGGTCGCGCCGTTCGACCGGAGGGCCTACGCCGCGGCGTTCGGTGCGCGCTCTCGGCGTGCCGGGCGTCGCGGAGCAGGCGAGAGCTGTGCGGGCTCCCCTGGGGCGCGCTCCGGCGCCCGGCCGGCCGTTCCCCCGTTCCGGTCACTCCGGCCGGACGCACCGTTCAGGTGACCGCCTCCCCGTGGTAGGGCATGGGCATGACTCCCCAGCGCCGCGTCCGCCCTCGTCGTACCGCCGGGGCCGCCGCCCCGTTCCGCCCCGGCCGCCGAGCCCTGCTGCTGGCCGCCGCGGCGCTGGCGGCGACCGGGAGCGCGGCCGCCGCGGGCCGGGGCGCCGACGTGCCGGGCGATCCGTACGACACCCTGCGCCGCCGCTGGCTCGACATCGCGCTCGGCGCCGGTTACGACCCGGCGGCCGAGCCCTACGCCGCCCGCCTCGCCGAGACCGGCGCACTCGCCCGCGATCTGCGCGCGAGCATGGCTCCGGCGGCGGACTCCCTCTGGCCCGGCCACCCCTTCGATCCGCCGGCCGGCATCACCCTCAGCTACGGCCGGCTCTGGACCATGACCCGGGCCTACGTCCAGCAGGGCACCGGTTCCACCGCCGACCCCGCCCTTCTCGACGGCATCCTGCACGGCCTCGACCACCTCTCCGCCACCGTCTACCACCCCGCAACCACCCGCTACGGCAACTGGTGGGAGTGGCAGATCGGCAGCCCCCGCCTGCTGATGGACATCACGGCCGCCCTGTACGAGGAGCTGGGGGAGGCGCGCGTCCGTGCCGCCTGCGACGCCGTCGACCACTTCATCCCCGATGCGGCCCTCGCCGACTACAGCGGCACCTCCACCGGCGCCAACCGCGTCGACCTGTGCCGCTCCGTCATCCTGCGCGGCATCCTCGGCCGCGACCCCGCCAGGACCGCCCTCGGCCGGGACGCCCTCTCCCCGGTCTTCCCCCATGTCACCCGGGGCGACGGCCTCTACGCCGACGGCTCGTTCGTCCAGCACACCTGGGTCGCCTACTCGGGTACGTACGGCCAGGTCGTGCTCGACGGTCTCGGCCGGCTCTTCGCCCTGCTCGCCGGATCCGACTGGGAGGTCACCGACCCCAGCCGGCAGATCGTCCTGGACAGCGTCGAGCGCGCCTACGCGCCGCTCATCCACGACGGGCTGGTCATGGACAGCGTCAACGGCCGGGCCATCAGCCGCGGTCACCTCACCACCGACGACCGCAAGCTGCTGCGCAGCGACCACTACCACGGCCACCAGCTCATCGCCGCGATCGCCCTGCTCGCGGCCGGCGCGAGCCCCGCCGAACGCGAGCGCTGGCACGCCCGCGTCAAGGGCTGGATGGAACGCGACACCGTGAGCCCGATCCTGACGGCACCCCAGTTCGGCGTTGCCGACCTGGCCCGGCTGCACGCCATCTCCGTCTCACCCGTCCCGGCCGCGCCCGAACCTCCCGGGCACCACCTTTTCGCCGCCATGGACCGCGCCGTCCACCGCGGCCCCGGTTTCACCGTGAACATCGCCATGGCCAGCGACCGCATCGCCCACTACGAGTGCGGCAACGGCGAGAACCCCCGCGGCTGGCACACCGGAGCCGGCATGGTCAGCTGGTGGGCGGAGGGCGCCGGCGACCAGTACACGGACTGGTTCTGGCCGACCGTCGACTGGTACCGCCTGCCCGGCACCACCGTCTCGACCAAGCGGCTCGCCGACGGTGAAGGCGGCGAGTGGGGCACGGCCCGCCCGGACGCGCGTTGGGTCGGCGGCACCACCGACGGCTCGTACGCGGCCCTGGGCCAGCACCTCAAGGGCCTCGCCTCCACCCTCGAAGCCCGCAAGTCCTGGTTCTGCGTCGAGGACGCGGTGATCTGCCTGGGTGCCGGGATCACCTGCTCCGACGGCGTCCCGGTCGAGACGGTCGTCGACAACCGCAACCTCGGCGCGTCCGGCACCCAGCGCTTCGTCAAGGGCCCGAACTGGGCCCATCTGGAGGACCACGGCGGCTGGATCCTCCTCGGCCGCGAGCCGAAGGCGCTGCGCGAGGACCGCACCGGCGCCTGGTCCGACATCAACACCGGAAGCACGCCGGAGCGGCGCACCCGCCGCTGGCAGACCCTGTGGCTCGACCACGGCACCGACCCCGAGGACGCCACGTATGCCTACGTCCTGATGCCCGGGGCCTCCCGCCGCTCGGTCGCGCGCCGTGCCGCAGACCGCCGCTGGCTGTCGGTCCTCGCCAACGACGCCGGCCGCCAGGCGGTCAGCGTGCCCTCCCTCGGCTGCACGGCCGCCACCTTCTGGCGGGCGGGGACGGCGGGCCCGCTCTCCGCATCCGGTGGCGCGAGCGTGCTGGTCGTGCGCCGGGACCGCACCGCTACCCTCTGCGTGAGCGAACCGCCCCGTACCGGCGAACCGCTGGAGGTCGTCTGGGACCACCCGGTCCGCCGGGTCGACCGTGCGGACGAGACCGTCGAGGTGTTCTCCACAGGCCGCCGGCTGCGCGTGCGCGTCACCCCGGGGGAGGCATGTGCCACCCATGTCTGTGAGGTGACTCTCGCCTGACCGCTTTGTGCGACCCCTACAAGCGACACGCCACGTGAGCAGTTGGAAAGGCTCAACCTCGCCACGGTTCTGTTCAGGGGTACCAGGAAAACACGCCGGAGACTGTGAGGAGTCGACGGCCCGCATTCCTCGCTCGACTTCGTAAGGTCACTACATGACCGTTTTGGATGAGGCGCCGGGTGAGCCGACCGACGCGCGCGGACGCGTGGCCGAACTGCACGAGATCCGTGCGCAGGCGGTGGCCGGACCGAGCGAGAAGGCGACCAGCGCGCAGCACGCCAAGGGCAAGCTGACCGCGCG
>NZ_WWIC01000011.1:0-35669 GCF_009872555.1 Streptomyces sp. SID5643 | reverse complement strand
CGGGCGTGGGGCCGGGGCCGGGACTCTCACCGGGGCCGGAGCCCTGCCGGCCGGCGGGCGGCCCGGAAGGGCCGGCTCCCTCGGCGGGGCCGGCTCCCTGCGGATCCTCCGTCTCCAGCAGCCGCACCGCGTGCCGCCCCAGTTGCGCCACCAGCGCGCTCGGCAGCCATGGATCGAGGGCGCGGCCGTCCGCGACCGTGTCGTCCGCGCCCGTGCGTTCCAGGACGCGGTCGAGGGAGGGCCGGGCGGCGGGGTCCTTGCGCAGGCAGTCCCGGACCAGGTCGGCGATGCCCTCGGGGACGCCGTCCAGGTCCGGTTCCTCCTGGGCGATGCGGAACATCAGGGCGTGCACGCCGCTGTTGGCGGTGCCGAAGGGCAGGGCGCCGGTCGCGGCGTAGGCGAGGACCGAGCCGAGGCAGAAGACGTCGCACGCCGGGGTGATCCGGTCGCCGCGCACCTGCTCGGGCGCCATGAAGCCGGGCGATCCGACGAGCGCGCCGGTCCGCGTGAGCCCGCCGTCCGTCACGGTCTCCAGGGCGCGGGCGATACCGAAGTCGATGACGCGCGGGCCGTCGATCGTCACCAGCACGTTGGACGGTTTGAGGTCGCGGTGGACGATGCCGGCGGCGTGGATGTCCTTGAGCGCGTGCGCGAGCCCGGCCGCGAGGATGCGGACCGTGCGCTCGGGCAGGGCGCCGTGGTCGTGCCCGACGACCTGCTGGAGGCTCGGCCCGGCGACGTACCCGGTGGCGACCCACGGCACGGCGGCCTCGGTGTCCGCGTCCAGAACCGGCGCCGTCCAGTACCCGCCGACCCGCCGCGCGGCCTGCACCTCCTGCCGGAACCGCTCCCGGAACTCCTCCTGCGCGGCCAGTTCCTCACGGACCAGCTTCACGGCGACCGTGCGGCCCCGCCCGGAGCGGGCCAGGTAGACGTGCCCCATGCCCCCCGCACCGAGCCGCGCCAGCAGCCGGTACGCGCCGATCTGGTGCGGATCCCCGGACCCCAGCTTTTCCATCGCTCAGCCGCCTTCCCCCCACACGCGAGCAACAGACCGAGAATAGTGCTGGGCCGGGGCCGGGCGGCCTGGACAACGTCTACGGTTCCGTAACAGGCGGACCGACCTGGTCCAGCACCGTGGACAGCCGTTCCAGCATCCGCACCGCCTCCGCCAGTTCCGTCTCCCCGAACGCCTCCGCCAGCCGGTCCGCGAACGCCGCGTGCCCGGGGTCGATCCGGGCGATGGCCGCACGCCCCTGCGCGGTCGGCGCGAGGAGCTTGGCCCTGCGGTGCGCCGGGTTCGGCCGGTACTCCGCGAGCCCCCGCTCCACCAGCAGATCGGCGATGCGCTGCACGCTCTGCCGGGTGATGCCCATGGCGCGGGCGATGCCGGAGACAGGCAGCGGTTCGCCGAGGACCGCGCCGAGCACCTGCCACCAGGCGGCGGTGAGTCCGGCGGGCCGGGCCAGCTCCTCCGCGACGGCGAGGAACTGGCCGTTGAGCCGGAACACCCCGAGGGCGCTGCGGCTGAGGATGTCCTGACGCTCGCGGCTCACAGCGCGCCGGCCTTCTCCAGCACCGCGTACGCCGCCGTGTCGGAGTCGTGGAACAGCCGGTACCAGGCGTCCAGCACCTCGCCCTCGTAGACCCCGAGCAGCCGGAGGATCTCGCGGGCGAAGGCGACGGGCTCGGTCGGGCCCGCGGTGACCAGTGCGCCGCCGTCGGTGACGGCGTCGGCCTCGACGTAGCGTCCGCCGCCCGCGTAGCCGGTCGCGGCCAGGTAGAAGGAGACGGCGCTGGTGTGGTCGCGGTCGTCGAGCAGGCCCTCCCGGGCGAGTCCGGCGGTGGCTCCGCAGATCGCGGCGACGGGCACGCCCGCGTCGAGGAAGTCCCTGGCCTTGCGGGCGAAGGGCGCGAGGTCTGCGCTCGTGTCCCAGAGGTCGGCGCCCGGGAGGATCAGCAGCGCGCTGTCCTCGGGGCGCAGGTCGTCCAGGGCCAGGTCGGGCTGGATGCGCAGGCCGCCGGTGCTCCGTACCGGGGCCGTGGTCGGACCGACGGTCCGGATCTCGTGGCCGGTGCGGGCGAGCTGGGCCGTGGCGTGGCCGGTCTCCCAGTCGGCGAGGGTGTCGTAGACGGCGAGATGGACGGGCTTGCCGGGGCGGCCGGTGGTGGCGTTCATGACTCCTCCTCGATCCTGAACTGCTTGTGACAGCATTCTGTCATTACGACAGAATGCTGTCAACAGAGGGCGTCGCGCCTGGACAACCTGTCGGAGGAAGGCGGCCGACGCCCGACAGGCCGCCGCTTTCACCGCCGTCTCCGCCGCACCTACGCTCGCCCGCATGACCCCTCAGCCGAACCCCGAAGCCGGTGCCGCCGTCAAGGCCGCCGACCGTGACCACGTGTTCCACTCCTGGTCAGCTCAGGAGCTCATCGATCCGCTCGCCGTCGCCGGTGCCGAGGGGGCGTACTTCTGGGACTACGACGGCCGGCGCTACCTCGACTTCTCCAGCGGGCTCGTCTACACGAACATCGGCTACCAGCACCCGAAGGTCGTCGCCGCGATCCAGGAACAGGCCGCGAGGATGACGACCTTCGCGCCCGCCTTCGCCGTAGAGGCCCGGTCGGAGGCGGCCCGGCTGATCGCCGAGCGGACCCCGGGCGACCTGGACAAGATCTTCTTCACCAACGGTGGCGCCGACGCCGTCGAGCACGCCATCCGGATGGCCCGTCTGCACACGGGCCGCCCGAAGGTGCTCTCGGCGTACCGCTCGTACCACGGCGGCACCCAGCAGGCCGTGAACCTCACCGGCGACCCGCGCCGCTGGGCCTCCGACAGCGGCACCGCCGGGGTCGTGCACTTCTGGGCGCCCTACCTCTACCGCTCCCGCTTCTACGCCGAGACCGAGGAGCAGGAGTGCGCCCGGGCGCTGGAGCACCTGGAGACGACGATCGCCTTCGAGGGGCCCTCGACCGTCGCGGCGATCATCCTGGAGACCATCCCCGGCACGGCCGGGATCATGGTCCCGCCGCCCGGCTACCTCGCCGGTGTGCGGGAGATCTGCGACAAGCACGGGATCGTCTTCGTGCTGGACGAGGTCATGGCCGGGTTCGGGCGGACCGGTGAGTGGTTCGCCGCGGACCTGTTCGACGTCACGCCCGACCTGCTGACCTTCGCGAAGGGCGTGAACAGCGGGTACGTGCCGCTGGGCGGGGTCGCGATCTCCGGTGCCATCGCGGAGACCTTCGGGAAGCGGCCGTACCCGGGCGGTCTGACGTACTCCGGGCATCCGCTGGCGTGCGCCGCCGCGGTGGCGACGATCAACGTCATGGCGGAGGAGGGCGTTGTCGAGAACGCGGCCCGGCTGGGCGCCGACGTCGTCGGGCCGGAGCTGCGCGCGCTCGCCGAGCGGCACCCGAGCGTCGGCGAGGTGCGCGGCACCGGCATGTTCTGGGCGCTGGAGCTGGTCCGCGACCGCGGGACGCGGGAGCCGCTGGTGCCGTACAACGCGGCCGGTGAGGCGGGCGCCCCCATGGCCGCCTTCGCCGCCGCCGCGAAGAAGGGCGGGCTGTGGCCCTTCGTGAACATGAACCGGACGCATGTCGTGCCGCCCTGCAACATCAGCGAGGCGGAGTTCAAGGAAGGGCTCGCCGTCCTGGACGCGGCACTGTCGGTGGCGGACGAGTACACCGGGTAAACACCTGTAAACCCGTCAGTAACCGACATCCTCACGTCCCGTTCGAACGCGTAAGGTGGCGTGCTCGTAGACATACATATACGCGCACGCCACCCGAACGCGACGAGGGAGACGCCCTGACCATGCCCGCCAGCACCGGCAACGGCGCCGTGACGCGCAGCACCCTGCGGCAGCAGATCGCCGACGCGCTCCGTGACGAGGTGCTGGCCGGGCGGCTCCAGCCGGGGCAGGAGTTCACGGTCAAGGAGATCGCGGAGCAGTACGGGGTGTCCGCGACGCCGGTGCGCGAGGCGCTCGTCGACCTGTCCGCCCAAGGGCTCCTCGAAGCCGACCAGCACCGCGGCTTCCGGGTCCGCGAGTACTCGGTCGACGACTTCCGCGGCATGATCGAGGCCCGCGGGCTGGTCATCGAGGGCATGTTCCTCGCCCTGAACGAGGGGCGGCCCAATGCCGTACGGCCCGACGACCCCCGGGCCGCCGCCGTCGTCGCCGGGGTCCGCAGGCGCGGCGAGGAGGCGCAGCGGGCCGCGGCGGCCGGTGACCTCACCGTCCTCATCGGCTACGACCTGCGCTTCTGGCGCGAGCTCGGCGCCTGCTTCGGCAACCCCTACCTCGCCGACTTCCTGCACCGGCTGCGCGTCCAGACCTGGGTCTGCGCGGTGCAGCACCTGCGCCGGCTCACCGATCTGCGCGGCGAGCTGTGGGCCGGTCACACAGAGCTGGTGGAAGCCCTGATCGTCCGCGACCACGAGGCCGCCCGGGCGATCATCGCCGCGTACAACTCGCACTCGCTCGCCCTGATCGAGCGGCTCGCCTCCCGGTGACCCGCGTCGCCGCTGCGCGTGTGGGTATGGGACATGCACGGCGGGAGCCGTGACCGTGCCGCACCGCTACCCTTCTTGACCACCGTGCTACCCGACCGCGCTGAGCGAGGAGCCTTCTTTGGCCTGTGACCTGTGGCTGGTACCGCTCGTGGACGTGTTGTGCCACACGCCGGACAATCCTTTCGCCGAGGAACTCGCGCAATACAACAAGGTGCTCGCCGAGGCCGGTCTGCCGCCGGTTCCGGTGTACCAGTACATGCCGGGCCTGTCCGGCGAGGTCGCCCCCGTCGCGGGCTTCGACTACGACGCGCTGCACTTCCTGCGCCGCGCCTACCTGCTCCAGGTGTGCGGCCTGCCGGTGACGCCCGTGGACGAACTCGGCGGTGACTACGAGCAGCTGCTGGAGATGTTCGAGTCGACGGCCCAGCAGTCGCACCTGGTCTGGCACTACGACCACGCGGGCGCCTACGTCCCCGTCGACTTCCCCAGTCCGCTCGCCGACGACGATCTCCTCGCGGGCGGAGGCCCGCTGGGTTCCTCGCACGCCCTGCTGCGGGAACTGGAGACGGTCGCCCCGGGCATCGGCATCGACCCGGCCAACCCCCCGGCCGCGCCCCAGCCGCCGCTCGCCCCGACGGAGCTGGAGGAACCCGCCGTCCCCGCCCCGTACGACCCGAGTCCGTTCGCCCGTGAGCGGCACGTCTGGCTCGGACTGCACGCGGCCGTGACCCGCAGTCTGGCCCAGGGGTCGATGATCGTCTTCAGTTGAGCCCGGGGCGCTCAGCGCCCCAGCTGGGACAGCCCCTTCTGCACGTCGTCGACGTTCATCACCGGCGTGTAGGTGATCTCCGCGCCCAGCTGGAGGAAGAAGGGCTCGCTGATGACCGGCATCTGCCAGCTGTCCTGCATGTCGAAGACCAGGTAGGCGGTGCGCTTGCCGTGGTCGGAGGTGAAGTAGGCCGCTTCGGGCTTGATCTGCTCCAACGACTCCTGGAGCAGTTTCCCCATGGTTCCGTTCCGGATGAGCTCGTTGGACTTCTCCGTGTCCATGCACACCTTGAGCAGTACGCGCATCGCGGTCACCTTCTTCGGTCGACGCACGTGGGGGTACGGCTCCAGCGTATGCCCGTTCCGTACGACTCTCCTCGCGGAGAACGCAGGCCGCCCCCCGTGGGAACGGGGGGCGGCCTGCGAACGAGGGGCGGCTCAGATGAACGAGTTGATCTCGATCGTCTCGTCCCGGCCCGGGCCCACTCCGATCGCGGAGATCGGAGCCCCGGACATCTCCTCCAGCGCCTTCACGTACGCCTGGGCGTTCTTCGGAAGGTCGGCGAACGTCTTCGCCTTGGAGATGTCCTCGTTCCAGCCGGGGAGCATCTCGTAGACCGGCTTGGCGTGGTGGAAGTCGGTCTGGGAGTAGGGGAGCTCCTCGACCCGCTTGCCGTCGATCTCGTACGCCACGCAGACCGGGATCTGCTCCCAGCCGGTGAGGACGTCGAGCTTGGTGAGGAAGAAGTCGGTCAGGCCGTTCACGCGGGTCGCGTAGCGGGCGATGACCGCGTCGAACCAGCCGCAGCGGCGGTCACGGCCGGTGGTGACACCGCGCTCGCCGCCGATCCGGCGCAGCGCCTCGCCGTCCTCGTCGAACAGCTCCGTCGGGAACGGGCCGGCGCCGACGCGGGTGGTGTAGGCCTTGAGGATGCCGATGACCCGGCTGATCTTCGTCGGGCCCACGCCGGCGCCGGTGCAGGCGCCGCCCGCGGTCGGGTTGGACGAGGTGACGAAGGGGTACGTGCCGTGGTCGATGTCCAGGAGCGTGCCCTGGCCGCCCTCGAACAGGACGACCTTGTCGTCCTCCAGCGCCTGGTTGAGGACCAGGACGGTGTCGGCGACGTACGGCGCGAGCTTGTCGGCGTAGGCCAGCAGCTCCTCGACCACCTGCTCCACGGCGATCGCGCGCCGGTTGTAGAGCTTGGTCAGGACCTGGTTCTTGACGTCGAGGGCCGCCTCGACCTTCTGCGTGAGGATCGACTCGTCGTACAGGTCCTGTACGCGGATGCCGACGCGGTTGATCTTGTCGGCGTAGGTCGGGCCGATGCCGCGGCCGGTCGTGCCGATCTTCCGCTTGCCGAGGAAGCGCTCGGTCACCTTGTCCACCGTCACGTTGTACGGGGTGATGATGTGCGCGTTTCCGCTGAGGAGGAGCTTGGACGTGTCGACGCCACGCTCGTTCAGACCGCTCAGCTCGGAGAGCAGGACCGACGGGTCGACGACGACGCCGTTACCGATGACCGGCGTGCAGCCGGGAGACAGGATTCCGGAAGGGAGGAGGTGCAGTGCGTACTTCTGGTCACCGACGACCACCGTGTGGCCGGCGTTGTTGCCGCCCTGGTAGCGCACCACATAGTCCACGGAGCCACCGAGAAGGTCGGTGGCCTTTCCCTTGCCTTCGTCACCCCACTGAGCACCGAGCAGCACAAGTGCGGGCACGCGCGTACACCCCTTCCGGGCGGGGCATGTCCATGGTCGAGGGCGCACGCGGATAATCGCAGCCGCGTGCACCGCGACCGCCTTTGGTCGCCGACCGTCGGACCGGATGCCCCGGAATAGACGAAGCCCCTGGCGCAATAGCGCAAGGGGCTCTTGCACAAAGATGCTACCCGAGGAAGCGAGGCATGGCCGAGGTGGCGACTTCCGCGACGTCCGAGCAGCTGTTGGTGGTGGTCGACCCGGTCGCCCGTAGGTCGGACGGCGAATCCGTCCGGATCGCGAAAGACGTGCTCGGAGCGGGTGCGGGGATGAAGCTGTGCCTGCCGGACGGGCCGGAGGAGTTCGCCAGGGCGCTGGCCCGGCGGGGCTCGCGACGGCCGGTGGTGGTGGGCGACGACCGGGCGCTGATCCGGGCGGTGGCGCTGCTGCACCGCCACCGGGAGCTGTCCGGATGCGCGCTGTCGGTGGTGCCGGTCGGGGGTGCGCTGTCCCTGGCCCGGTCGCTGGGGGTGCCGGCGGGGCCGGTGGCGGCGGCGCGGGCGGTGCTCGACGGGGTCGAGCGGCGCATGGACCTGATGGTCGACGACAGCGACGGGGTGGTGCTCGGCGCGCTGCGGATACCGCCGCTGCGGCCCTCGTCGGCGGCCGGGGCGGGCCCGGAGACCGAGCCGGATCCGGACGACGTGCCGGGCCGCCCGTGGCTGCGGACCTGCCAGTCCCTGGTCCGGACGCTGGTTCCGCCGGGCCGCCCGTACCGGCCGGCCGCGGCGCCCGAGCCGGGGCCGTCCCGGCTGCGGGTCGAGGTGGACGGGGAGACCGTCGTCGACCTGAACCAGCCGGTGGAGGCGGTGTCGGTGTCACCGGCCGCGCCGGGCGTCGCGTCGGTGGAGGTCAGACCCGTTTCGGTGGGGGCGGAGGCCTCGCCGCTGCTGGCGGAGGGCCGGACGGTGACGGTGTCCGGGGCGCACTTCCGCTACCGCGCGGACACGGTCGTGTCGGGGCCGGTGCGGACCCGGACGTGGGTGGTGCGGGAGGGGGCGTGGGGGCTGACGGTACCGGCGGGGACGTGAGCCGGCCGCCGGTCATTCCGGCCCGAACACCTTCTCCCGGTGCACGCGCCAGCGTTCCATCATCTCCACGACCTCGACCCCGATGAACTCGAAGAAGGCGAGTGTCTCGGCCATGCGGCGCCCGGCCGGGGTGCCGGCGCCGAGGCTGGTGACGCCCTCGCGCAGGGCGCCTTCCCAGCGCTTCATGACGGCCTCGCGGTTGGCCAGCGCCTCGTACCACTGGTTGCCGTGCACCCGGTAGCGTTCCCGGCGCGATCCCGGCTCCCGTTCGCGCGAGACCATGTGCGTCTGGGCCAGGTGGCGCACCGCCCCGGACACCGCCGCGGGGCTGATCCGCAGCTGCTCCCCCAGCTCGGCGGAGGTCATCGAGCCCTCGTCGGAGGAGAGCAGCGCCGCGAAGACGCGGGCAGGCATCCGCGCCATCCCCGCCTCGACGAGCTGCGCGGCGAAGGACTCCACGAACCTCGACACGGCCTCCGCGTCCCGGCCGGTCCCGGCTGATTCCGTCATGAGACCCATCCTATCCAGGGTTCACATGGTTCTTTAACTTCACAAATTTCTGAAAGCCGCGTACGTTGCTGAGGCATGACGAAGGCCATCACCGTCTCCGGACTGCACAAGTCCTTCGGGCGGACGCACGCTCTCGACGGGCTCGACCTGGAGGTCGCAGCCGGGGAGGTCCACGGCTTCCTCGGACCCAACGGCGCCGGGAAGTCCACCGCCATCCGGGTCCTGCTCGGTCTGCTGCGCGCCGACTCGGGCACCGCGCAGGTGCTCGGCCGCGACCCCTGGGCGGACGCGGTGGAGGTGCACCGCCGGATCGCCTACGTCCCCGGGGACGTGACGCTGTGGCGCAACCTCTCCGGCGGCGAGGTCATCGACCTCTACGGCCGGCTGCGCGGAGGACTCGACGCGAGGCGTCGCGCGGAGCTGACCGAGCGCTTCGAACTCGACCCCACCAAGAAGGGCCGCACCTACTCCAAGGGCAACCGGCAGAAGGTCGCCCTGGTCGCCGCGTTCGCCTCGGACGTCGACCTGCTGATCCTGGACGAGCCGACCTCGGGCCTGGACCCGCTGATGGAGGAGGTCTTCCGGCGCTGCGTCGAGGAGGAGCGCGACCGGGGCCGCACGGTCCTGCTCTCCTCCCACATCCTCAGCGAGGTCGAGGAGCTGTGCGACCGGGTGAGCATCATCCGGCACGGCCGTACGGTCGAGAGCGGTTCACTCGCCGACCTGCGCCATCTGACCCGCACCAGCGTCGTCGCCGAACTTGCCGGGCCGCCCGACGGGTTGTCGGCGCTGCCCGGCGTGCACGACCTCGACGTCCGGGGGCGCCGCGTCCGCCTCCAGGTCGACACCGACCGGCTGGACGGCGTCCTGCGGTCGTTGAGCGCGTCGGGCGTGCGGTCGCTGACGTCGACACCGCCCACGCTGGAGGAACTCTTCCTGCGCCACTACCAGGACGAGGCGGCGGGCCGATGACGGCCTTCGCGGTACGGCACGGCAGCTCGCGCCGGCTCGCCGGTACGGGCACGCTGCTGCGCTTCGCCCTGCGCCGTGACCGGCTGATGATCCCCGTCTGGATCGCGGTCAACGCGCTGATGGTCCTCTCCATGCCGGGCACGCTGGAAGGCCTGTACGGCACCCCGGCCGAACGCGCCGACCTGGTCCGGCAGATGGAGACCAACTCCTCACTGCGTGCCATGGTCGGCCCGGTCTTCGGCGACTCACTGGGCGCCCTCACGGCATGGCGGGTCGGCATCTACGCCGGTGCCCTGGCGGCCGTGATGAGCCTGCTGGTCGTCGTACGGCACACCCGGGACGAGGAGGAGAGCGGCCGTCAGGAACTGGTCGCGTCCGGGACGGTGGGCCGCCGGGCCTCGCTGACGGCGGCCCTGCTGGCGGCCGCCGTGGCGAACGCGGTGCTGGCGCTGCTGGTGACGGCGGGCCTGGCCGGACAGGGCGCGGCCGGGGCCCTTGCGCTGGGGCTCGGGATCGCCGGGGTCGGGATGGTCTTCGCCACGATGGCGGCGGTCGTGGCGCAGTTGACGGAGAGCGCACGGCTGGCCCGCGGCCTGACGGGGGCGGTGCTCGGAGCCGCCTTCGTCCTGCGCGCGGCGGGCGACTCGGGGACCGGTGGGGGCGCCTCGGCACTGACGTGGCTGTCTCCCCTGGGCTGGCTGGAGAACCTGCGGCCCTACGCCGCCGAACGCTGGTGGGTGCTCGCACTCCTGGCCGGGGCGGTTGTCCTCCAAGGGGCGCTGGCCTACGCCCTGGCAGGCCGCCGGGACCTCGGCATGAGCTTCCTGCCGACCCGGCCGGGCCCCGCGTCCGGCCGGCTGAGCACCGCGGGCGCCCTGGCCTGGCGGTTGCAGCGGGGCGGCGTGCTCGGCTGGAGCATCGGCTTCTTCCTCGCCGGAGTGGTCTACGGCGGCATGGCCGAGGGCGCGGCCGACCTGGTCGGCGACAACGACAACGCCCGGCGGATCATCGAGCGGATGGGCGGGCAGTCCGGCCTGACGGACGCGTTCCTGGCGTCCATGATCGGCATGCTGGGCCTGGTCGCGGCGCTCTGGATCGTGGCGTCGGTGCTGCGCCTGCACGGCGAGGAGACCTCGGGCCGGGCCGAACCGGTGCTGGCGAACGCGGTGGGGCGGCTGCGCTGGGCCGCCGGGCACCTGGTGATCGCCTTCGGCGGCGCCGCCTGGATCATGCTGCTGGCCGGACTGGGCTTCGCCGTCGGCCACGGCAGGCAGACGGGGCCGGTCCTGGCCGCGTGCCTGGTGCAGCTCCCGGCGGTGTGGGTGGTCGGCGGCGTGGCGGTGCTGCTGCACGGCGTCCTGCCCCGGGCGGCCGTCGCGGCCTGGGGTGTCGCCGGGGCCGTGCTGCTGATCGGCTGGGTCGGACCCGCGCTGGATGTGCCGCGCGCGGTGCTGGACGTCTCGCCGTTCGGGCATCTGCCGAAGCTGCCGGGCGGCTCCGTGGAGTGGGGACCGGTGGCGGTGCTGACCGGGGTGGCGGTGCTGCTGGTGGCCGCGGGACTGGCAGGGCTGCGGCGGCGGGACATGACGACCTGACCCGCCGCA
Organism: Streptomyces sp. SID5643; assembly: GCF_009872555.1. Taxonomy (NCBI): domain Bacteria; kingdom Bacillati; phylum Actinomycetota; class Actinomycetes; order Kitasatosporales; family Streptomycetaceae; genus Streptomyces; species Streptomyces sp. SID5643. The sequence continues at coordinate 24,501 of NZ_WWIC01000011.1, read as the reverse complement.
GCGACCGACCAGCGGCATGCCGGCGACCCGCCGCACGCCACTGACCTGCCACACGCGGGTGACCCGCGACACGCCCACTCACCAGCGGCACGCGGATGACCGCCACACATGGTTGCCCCTCCGCACGCCCACGGACGCGCCACACGCGGCTGACCGCGGCCCGCCCGCCGGCTGACCAGCGCTGCACCGGCCGGTCAGCCGATCTCGACCTCCAGCTTCTCCAGCCCCCTGATCACGAAGTTCGGCTTCCTCACCGGCTCGGCGGCCAGGCGCAGCGTCGGGGCCCGCTCCAGCAACGCCCCCATCGACGCCGCCAGCTCGATACGGGCCAAGGGTGCGCCGATGCAGTAGTGGATGCCGGCGCTGAAGGAGATGTGGGGGTTGTCAGCGCGGGTGAGGTCGAGGTCGGACGGGTTCCGGAACACCGCCGGGTCGTGGTTGGCGGAGCCGAAGAGCATGGCGATCTCCGCACCGCGCGGGATCGTCGTGCCGTCGATCTCGATCTCGTCCAGGACCCAGCGCTCGAACAGCTGGAGCGGGGTGTCGTACCGCATCAGCTCCTCGATCGCGGAGGGGACCAGCGTGTGGTCCGCGCGCAGCGCCTCCAGCTGGGACGGGTTGCGGAACAGGGCGAACCAGCCGTTGACCGTGGCGTTCACGGTGGCCTCGTGACCGGCGTTGAGCAGCAGGACGCAGGTGGAGATCATCTCCTGCTCGGTGAGCCGGTCACCCTCGTCGTGGGCCGCGATGAGACCCGAGACGAGGTCCTCGCCGGGCTCCTTGCGGCGGGCCGCGATCAGCTCGCGCAGGTAGTCGGAGAACTCGACCGACGCCCGGACCGCCTTCGCCGCCGTGTCCTCGGACGGTTTCAGCTCGTACATCCCGCAGATGTCCGCCGACCAGGGGCGCAGCGGGGCCCGGTCGGACTCCGGGATACCGAGCATCTCGGCGATCACCGCGACGGGGAGGGGTTCGGCGACGTCCTTCAGCAGGTCGCCGCCGCCCTTCGCGACCAGCGCGGAGACCAGCTCGTCGGCCAGTCCCCGCACGTACGGCTTCAGCCGCTCCACCGTGCGGGGCGTGAACGCCTTCGACACCAGGCGGCGGATCCGGGTGTGGTCCGGCGGCTCCAGGTCGAGCATCCCGTGGTCGTTGAGCGTGTGGAACGGCTCGTGCTCCGGCGGGGGCGCCGTCCGGCCGAACTCCTCGTGCGAGAACCGGTGCTGGTACGTCCGGCCGAGGCGCCGGTCGCGCAGCAGCGCCGAGACGTCCGCGTGGTGCGGGACGAGCCACTGGTTCGTGGGCTCGAACCAGTGCACGCGGCCCCGGGCGCGCAGCTCGGCGTAGACGGGGTACGGGTCGGCGAGGAACGCCTGGTCCCACGGGGCGAACCCGAGGTCGGAAACAGCTGCCATGAACGGACGCTAGCCCGGCAACCCCCACTCTGACCAGGGGCGGCGCCCACCCGTCACCCCGGCGTCACCAGCCGCGCCTCGTACGCGAACACCGCCGCCTGGGTCCGGTCCCTGAGGCCGAGCTTCACCAGGATCCGGCTGACATGCGTCTTGATCGTCGACTCGGCGACGACCAGCCGCTCCGCGATCTCCGAGTTCGACAGGCCCTGTGCGATGAGGACCAGCACCTCCGTCTCCCGCTCGGTGAGGTCACCGTAGGCCGCGTGGGCGGAGGGCATGAGGTTCGGCTTCTCGGAGAGCTTGGAGAACTCGGTGATCAGGCGCCGGGTCACCGAGGGGGCCAGGAGCGCCTCCCCGGAGGCCACGACCTTCACCCCGTCGGCCAGCTGGCGGGCGGAGGCGTCCTTGAGGAGGAAGCCGGAGGCACCCGCGCGCAGGGCCTGGTACACGTACTCGTCGAGGTCGAAGGTGGTGAGCACCAGCACCTTCGCCGCGCCGTCGGCGGCCACGATCTCGCGGGTCGCCTCGATGCCGTTCAGCTCGGGCATGCGGATGTCCATCAGCACCACGTCCGGGGCGAGCTCGCGGACCTTGGCGACGGCCTCCCGGCCGTTCACCGCCTCGCCGACGACCTCGATGTCCGGCATCGCGTTCAGCAGGACCGAGAACCCCTCGCGCACCATCATCTGGTCGTCCGCGATCAGGACGCGGATGGTCATACGTCACCCTCGTCCGGCAGGGTGACCGGCAGGAACACCGCCACCTCGTAACCACCGTCGTCCGTGCCGCCCGCCGTCATCTCGCCGTTCAGCATCGACACCCGCTCGCGCATGCCCGTGATGCCGTGCCCCGCGCCGGGCGAGGGCTTGATCAGGCTCGGGTTGGGCGGCGGGCTGTTGACCACGCGCAGGCCCAGGCCGCCGAGGACGTACCCGATCTCCACGCGGGCCGTCGCGCCCGGCGCGTGCCGCAGCGTGTTGCTGAGGGCCTCCTGCACGATGCGGTACGCCGACAGCTCCACGCCCTGCGGCAGCTCCCGCACCGCGCCGGTCACCACCTTCTCCACGCCGAGCCCGGCCTCCCGGACATTGGCCAGCAGCCCTTCCAGGTCGGCGAGGGTGGGCTGCGGGGCGTCCGGGGCCTCGTAGTCCTCGGCCCGGACGACGCCCAGCACGCGGCGCAGTTCGGTCAGGGCCGCCACCGCGTTCTCCCGGATCGTGGCGAACGCCTTCTCCAGCTCCGGCGGCGGGTTCTCCACCCGGTAGGGCGCGGCCTCCGCCTGGATGGCGACCACCGACATGTGGTGGGCCACCACGTCGTGCAGCTCGCGGGCGATCGTGGTGCGCTCCTCCAGCAGGGTGCGGCGGGAACGCTCGTGCGCGGTGACCGTCTGCTGGGCGGTGACCTCCTGCTCGGCGTGGCGGCGGATGTGCCAGACGGTGACGCAGAGCAGGACCAGGGCCGAGATGACCAGCATGGGGCCGGAGTTGCTGCCGTACTCGTAGTAGGTCGGGCCGATGCCGCTGTCCGCGACGAGGGCGTACAGCGCGGTCAGCGCCCACATCCACGCGGCCGTGCGCGGCCGGGTGCGTATCGCCACGACCGTCAGCACGATCAGGTGGCAGGCGAAGCTGCCGGGTGTCCAGGGCCATTCGCCCCAGCGGCTGCCGAGCACGGAGGCGATCGGGGTGGAGACCATGGACGCCCAGAACGCCCCGACCGGCCGCACCATGGTCAGCAGCACGGGAATCGCGCAGAGCAGGCCGAGCAGCAGGGCCGGACCGCCGGAGTCGACCGAGGCCATAGCCAGGGTGATCAGGGCCGCCGCGGTGATCACGGCGTGCGGGAGCCACTGCGCGTACTCCCGCAGCCGGCCCGGCAGCCGCCGGACGATCCGCCCGTCGGTGTGCCGGCCCGGCAGCGGCCGGTAGGCGAACGCGTCGTGGATCAGGTCCTGCCGCAGCCCGCGCAGGGCGTCCACCGCCAGCCGGTACTCCGGGCTGCGCGATGCCGCCCCGTCCCCCGGCGGCCTGGTCTGCATGTGAGTCGTCTCGGTCACGTACAGAACGGTATGCGGCCCCCCGGCCCCGGTCGTCCCCTTGCAGACGGGTTCCTCGGCGTCCCTCTCAGGTACTACGGGGCCCCGCCGGCCACCCCTCAGTACCCCGAGGGCCGCACCAGACCCGACTCGTAGGCGAACACCGCCGCCTGCGTACGGTCCCTGAGGCCCAGCTTCACCAGGATCCGGCCCACGTGGGTCTTCACCGTCTGCTCGGCCACGAACAGGTGCCGGGCGATCTCCGCGTTGGACAGGCCCTGCGCGATCAGCGCGAGCACCTCCGTCTCCCGCTCGGTCAGGTCGCCGACGCGCTCCCTGAGCGGGGCGCGGGGCTTGCCGTCGAGCCGCGAGAACGCGGCGATCAGCTTGCGGGTGATGACCGGGGCGAGCAGCGCCTCACCGGCCGCGACCACCCGGACCGCCTCGGCGAGCTGCTCCGACGAGGCGTCCTTCAGCAGGAACCCGGAGGCTCCGGCGCGCAGCGCGTCGTACACGTACTCGTCGAGGTCGAAGGTGGTGAGCACCAGCACCCGCATGTCCGGGTGCGCGGCGGTGATGTGCCGGGTGGCCTCGATGCCGCCGATCCCGGGCATGCGGATGTCCATCAGGACGACGTCCGGCGCGAGCTCCGCGGCCAGGGCGATGCCGCTCTCCCCGCTCTTCGCGTCGCCGGCGACCTCTATGTCGGGCTGTACGCCGAGCAGCACGGTGAAGCCCTGCCGGACCATCGCCTGGTCGTCGACGATGAGAACCCGGATCGGTTTGCCGGTGCCGCTCGTCATGGGGTCCCTTTCCAGCCCGTGCGGCAGCCGGCGCAGCCACGTGGACGGCGGCAGCGGGTCACCCGGACGGTCCACAGGTCCTGGCGCAGTATCCGCAGCCGGCCCCCGACGCGCGCCCGCAGCGCGCGGCCCACCCCCGTGTCCGTCACACGGCCCAGCCTAGACATGGCGCGCCTTCGCCGCTGCGCCCCGGCCGGAGGGACGGTGCGCCCGCACCACCCGCGACCTGCGTCCCCGGCCGCCGCCGCCTCGCTCGAAAGAACGGAAGGCGGCCCAGCAGGCCGCGAGAGCCAGCGCGAACACGGGCAGCCAGAGAAGCCGGGCTCCGACCCAGCCGAGGTCGTCGGGCCGGGTGTGCAGCCCCGGAAGCCGGCCGACGAGGAGGCCGGTGGCCGTGGTGGCCATCAGGGCCGTCTGGTGCCAGAGGAAGACGGTCATCGCGGAGAGGTTGACGAGCGCCACCGCCGCCCACGCCACCGGCCTGCGCATCGCCCGCCGCAGCCGCTCGCGCAGCAGCAGGGCGAGACCGCACTGGGCCAGGCCGAAGGTGACGACGGCCAGCGTCGGCGGATCCAGGTTGGACACGCCCTCGCCCGGGACGCCGACCATGGACGCCGGGTAGCCCGCCCACACCACGAGCGCCGCGGTCGCCGCCGCCCCGGCACCCAGCAGGACCCAGCCCGCCCCCCGGCGCTCCAGTTCTCCGCGGGTCCAGGCCGCGCCCAGCGTGTAGGGCACCATCCAGGCGGCCGCCACGTTCACCCAGCCCAGCCAGGCGGGCCCCCCGAGGCCCAAGCGCAGCAGGTCCACGTGCAGGACGACGGCCAGCGGCCAGAGCGGGTTGAGCCGGGCGAGCAGCGGGGTCGCCGCCGTCAGCCCCGCGAACACCACGAGGAACCAGAGGGGAGACAGGGCCAGCTTCACCAGCGTGCGGACGGTGCCGAACTCGGTGCCCGACAGCAGCAGCGCGACGGCGGCGACCGTCCACAGGGTGAGGACGGCGGCGACCGGCTTGAACAGCCGGGAGAGCCGGGCCGCCAGCCACTGGTGGTACGGGATGCCGCGGGCCCTGGCCGAAGCATGACCGCGGGTGGCGACATGGCCCCCGACCAGGAAGAACACGGCGAGGGTCTGGAACATCCAGGAGACGGGCGTCAGCCAGGGCATGTGGTGCAGCGGGCTCGCCGTGCGCAGGGTGCGGCCGTCGGAGACCAGGGCCGTGACCAGCCAGTGCCCGAGGACGACGCCGAGGACTGCGGCGGCCCGCAGGGCGTCCACGGCCCGGTCCCGCCCGGGCGGGGTGGCCGCGCCGATGCGGTCGGCGCCACGGCGCACTCCCTGCCGCAGGGCGCTTGCGCCGATGTCAGTCATGGGTCACCGCCTTGGTCTCGCCCAGGACGATCCGGGCCAGGTTGGTCAGGGAGGCCGAGCCGGGCCTGAAGTAGTCGCTGTGGCCGCCGTCGCCCGCCGTGAAGACCCGGGCGCCGAAGGCCGGGGAGACGGGGTCGGTGCCGAAGCCGACGGTGGTGCCGAACAGGTCCAGGCCGACGTGCGGGACGTTCTCCACCCAGTCGTCACCACCCCGGGCCGCCCAGACGCGGGCGCGGGTGTGCAGACCGGCCGCGGTGTCGGCGCCCGTGCCCGGGCTGCCGACGAGCGCGATGTCGTCGACCGCGAGCCCGGCGGCGGCCCGGCCGCAGACCACCGAGCCGTACGAGTGGCACAGCAGCGTGATGCGCGGGCCTGCACCCGCTATGGCACGCAGGTCGGCGACGAGCGCGCGCAGGTGCGGGGCCGCCTGCTCCGCCCTGCCGGTCGTCGTGACCGTCGTGCTGACCGTGCCCGGCGTCTCGTAGCCCAGCCAGGCCACGACCGCGGTGCGCGTGCCCGCCGGGGACTGCCGGCCGAGCTGCCGGTGCAGGGCGGCGGCCGCCGCGTGGAACCGGCCGTAGGTGTCGAGGCTCGTGTCGGATCCGGGGACCAGGACGGCGATGCGGTCGGCCCGGGCGAGGTCGCCGAGGACCTCCGTCACCCGGCCGGGGCCGCGGCCGTCGAACCGCAGGAGGTGCCGGGCCGGGGCGGCCAGGCGACGGTCCGTCGCGGCGCGGTCGCGGTCGTGGTGGACGGCGGCCGTACGGGCCGCCTCGGCGGCGTTGGCCCGGTTGGCCGCGTACGCCGCATCGAGCGTCGACGCGCTGAGGGGGGCGAGGGTGGCGGGGTCCGGTGCGGGGGTCTGCGGTCGTACGGCTCCGGACAGGGGGACGACCACCGCACCGGTGATGAGGGCGGCGAGCGCGACTCGGCGCCATCGGCCGGCGCGGCGTCTGCCGCCGTCGTCGGCACGGCGGTACTGCGGTGCGGACCCCATGGTCGTCCCCCTCCAGCGCACCCGGCCATCGGGACTGCGTGGAAAGGAAGTTACGGAGCGGGGCACCTCGTCCGCGTCACACCGGGGAACTCACCTGCGGCGTAGCTCTCAGGTGCTACGGGTATGACCGGGGCCCCTCCTAGGGGCAGTTCAGGCAGCCCGGGCAGCTCTGCAACGGCTCCCGCCCCTCACCAGGCCAGCTGCGCGATCTCCTCCACCACCACCGCGCACGCGTCGGCCGCCGGGTCGATGAGCGGGAAGTGGCCCACGCCCTCCAGCAGCGTCACCCCCACCACCTCCCCCGCCTTCGCCGCCGCCTCCGCGTACGACTCGGCGACCGCCTGCGGCACGTCGAGGTCCGCGCGGCCCTGCACGAGGGTGGTGGCGATGCCCGTGGGCAGCAGCAGCGCCGGGTCCGCGTACGGCTGCCGCTCGGCGAAGTGCTCGTCTCCGCCGAGCAGTTGGCGTGCCGCGCCCCCGCACACGTCCAGCTTGTCGGCGATCGCCAGGTCCGCGATCGGGGCGAGGGCGACGACGCCGCGCAGCGTCACCGGACTGCCGCTGCGCCAGGGCGAGTTGGCCGGCAGGACGTGCCGGGCGGCACCCCACAGCGCGAGGTGCCCGCCCGCCGAATGGCCGGTGAGGACCGTACGGCGCGGGTCGGCCTGCGGCAGCAGCTCCCGTACCAGCGCGGGCAGGGCGTCCAGCGCCGCCGCGATGTCGTCGAAGGTGTCGGGCCACCGGCCCGCGACGGAGTCGCCGTCCCCGCCGCGCCGGTACTCGACGCATGCCACGGCGAACCCGCGACGGGCGAGGAATTCCGCGAACGGGCTGATGTGATGCCGGTCGTAGGGCGCCCGCCAGGCGCCGCCGTGCAGCACGACGACGACCGGGGCCGGTCCGGGTCCGCCGGCGCGGCGCGGTGCGAAGAAGTCGATCACCTGGTCCGGGTGGTCGCCGTAGGCCGCGGTGGCGTCGGGGTCGACGGGCGCGTGGGAGAAGACCGACTTCTCCTCGGCAGCGGCCCGTGCTGCTGCGACGTCGTCCGTCATGCTCCAACCTTCCAGCGATGAACCGTACGGGGCGGACCGGTTGAGGGGGTCAGCCGTTGGCCGGGACGGTACCAGGCGCGTGACATGCGTGGACATGCGGATGTCACGCTCGGTGAGGAGCGGACGGACGCCGCGGGGCCGGGACACCACAGGGGCGTCCCGGCCCCGCCGCCGCTCAGGCCAGCGTCTGCGCCAGCACCCGCGCCGCCCGCTCCACGTCGGCGAACCCGACGTACAGCGGTGTGAAGCCGAAGCGCAGCACGTCCGGGGCCCGGAAGTCACCGACCACGCCCCGCTCGATCAGCAGCTTCATCACGTCACCGGCGATGGGGGCACCTCCCTGCTCGAACGAAGTTGAGAGCTCGGGGGAGCAGCGCAGCGCGATCTGGCTGCCCCGCTCCCCGTGCGCCACGGGCGTCAGGCACTCGACCCTGCCCTCGGGCACATACGCCGCCACGCACTCCAGGAAGAAGTCCGTCAACGCGAGGGACTTGGCCCGCACCGCCTCGACCGACACCCCGTCCCACACCTCGAGGGCCGCCTCCAGGGCGAGCATGGAGAGGATGTCGGGCGTGCCGACCCGGCCGCGCAGGGCGCCCGGGGCCGCCTCGAAGTCGCTCCGCATCCCGAACGGCTCGGCGTGCGAGTTCCAGCCGGGCAGCGGCGAGTCGAAGCGGTCCTGCACCTCCCGCCGCACGTACAGGTACGCCGGTGAACCGGGCCCGCCGTTCAGGTACTTGTAGGTGCAGCCGACCGCGAGGTCCACACCGTGCTCGTCCAGCCCGACCGGCAGCGCGCCCGCGCTGTGGCACAGGTCCCAGACGGCGACCGCGCCCGCCGCACGCACGGCGGCCGTCAGTCCGGGCAGATCGTGCAGCCGGCCGGTGCGGTAGTCGACGTGGTTCAGGAGGACGGCGGCGGTGCGGTCGCCGAGCGCGCCCGGGACGTCCGCCGGTGCCACGGGCCGCAGGGTGCAGCCGGTCATGCGGGCGGCGGACTCGGCGATGTACCCGTCGGTGGGGAAGGTCGTCGCGTCGACGAGTACCTCGTCACGGCCCTCCCCGGCCATCCGCACCGCTCCCACAAGTGCCTTGAAGACATTGACACTTGTGGAGTCGCCCACGACGATCTGCCCGGGCGCCGCCCCGAGAAGCGGGGCGATCCGGTCACCGATCCGCTCGGGCGCCGTCCACCAGCCGCTCTCCTCCCAGGAGCGGATGCGCAGCTCGCCCCACTGGCGGCGTACGACGTCCTCGACCCGCCCGGGGACGACGGCCGGCAGCGCTCCGAGCGAGTTGCCGTCGAGGTAGACCACGTCGTCGAGGACGAACTCGGCCCGCTTGCCGGCCAGTTCGTCGACGGCGTCCAGCTTCTGCGCGCGTTCCGCCTGCTCAGACATAGGACCGCGCCGTCCACAGCTCGGGGAACACGTTCTTCCGCGCGCGCTTCTCCAGCCAGGCCACCCCGGCGGAGCCGCCCGTGCCGGTCTTGGCGCCCATCGCGCGGCGGGTGGCGACCAGATGGTCGTTGCGCCAGCGCCACACCAGCTCGGCGACATCGCTCAGCGCCTCGCCCAGCCGGGCGACCTCGTCGCTCTCGTCGCCCGAGTAGACGGCCGTCCAGGCCGCCTCCACCTCCGGCGACGGCTCGTAGCGCTGGGAGACGTCGCGCCGCAGCACGGCCTCCGGAATGTCGTGTCCGCGCCGCGCCAGCAGCCGCACGACCTCGTCGTACAGGCTCGGCTCGTGCAGCGCCTTCTCCAGCTCGGCGTGCACGCGCGGTGCGCCCCGGTGCGGGACGAGCATCGACGCGGACTTGTCGCCGAGCAGGAACTCCATGCGGCGGTACATCGCCGACTGGAAGCCCGATCCCTCACCGAGGGCGCTGCGGTACGAGTTGAACTGGGCCGGCGTGAGCTGGGCGAGCGGCTTCCAGGAGTGGTTGAGCGCCTCCAGTTCGCGGACGGACCTCTTGAGCGCGTGAAGGGCGGTCGGGATGTCGTCACCCCGGAGCGCGCCGGCCGCCGTCTCCCACTCATGGACGATGACGGTGAACCACAGCTCCATCACCTGGGTCGTCACCAGGAAGACCATCTCTCCGGGGTCGTCGGAGAGGGTGTGCTGGAGGTGGGTGAGTACGTCCGCCTTGACGTAGTCCTCGTACGGCGTCGTGCCGTGGAAGTCGAGATGCGGGGTCTCGGGCTCGTGAGCCTCGTGGGACATCGCTGTCTCCTGCGTATTACTCCGGGTAGCGGTCCGCCCCTGCCGAATCCGACACGGGGGCCCCGGTCCCCAGGGGCATCTTCCGCAATCGTCCCCCGAAACCGCAAGGCCCGCCTTTCGCGGACGGGCCTCGCGTACACCGGCCGTGTCTCAGCCCAGGACCTGCGCCGCCGTCGGCGAGGAGTCCTTCAGGAACTGGGAGCAGCGCTCGTACTCCTCCTGCTCGCCGATCGCCTGGGCGGCCCGGGCGAGGGCGTGCAGGGCGCGCAGGAAGCCGCGGTTCGGCTCGTGCTCCCACGGCACCGGGCCGTGGCCCTTCCAGCCGTTGCGGCGCAGCGCGTCCAGGCCGCGGTGGTAGCCCGTGCGGGCGTACGCGTAGGACTCCACGGCCGCGCCCCGCTCGAACGCCTCGTCGGCGAGCTGCGCCCAGGCGAGCGAGGAGGTGGGGTGAGCACCGGCGACCTCGGCGGGCGCGGCACCCGAAGCGAGCATTTCCCGCGGCCCGGGGTCGTCGGGGAGATGGGTCGGGGGCGGGCCCCCGAGAAGGTTCTCGTGAATGGACATGCCCCAAGTCTGCGCCATACCGCTCGGCCGCGGGCACCGGTCCCGCCGAGGACCCGCGCGGGCACCGGCACCCCGGCCTACCGGCACCCCGGCCCACACCAGAGGGCACCGGCACCCCCGGTGTTCCCCAACGGGCACCGGCCCCGCCGAGAAGCAGGCCGGCACCGGCACCCCGGCCCACCCCAACGGACACCGGCACCCCCGGTGTTCCCCAACGGGCACCGGCACCACGGCCCACCCCAACGGACACCGGCACCCCGGCCCACCCCAACGGACACCGGCACCCCGGCCCACACCAGAGGGCACCGGCACCCCGGCCCACCCCAGCGGGACACCGGCCCCGCCGAGAAGCAGGCAAAGGCACCGGCACCCCGGCCCACCCCAACGGACACCGGCACCACGGCCCACCCCAGCGGACACCGGCACCCCCGGTGTTCCCCAACGGGCACCGGCACCCCCCGCCCACCCCAACGGACACCGGCACCACGGCCCACCCCAACGGACACCGGCACCCCGGCCCACCCCAACGGGCACCGGCATTCCGGGCTACCCGCTACCCCAGCCGCTTCCGCACCGGCTCCCCCTCCAGCGGTGGCGCCGTCACGCCGCCGTGCCGCAGGCACTCCGGCCGCTTGCAGTCCGGGGGCGGTCTGCGGACCACAGCCGCCGCGATCACCGCCCCCGCCACCATCGCCCCCGCGCACCACCCCATCGCCTTGTCGAACGCCGTGTCGAAGGCGGCCGGCTCCCGGTACGCCTCCTCGCCCATGCCGGCCAGCAGCGGCAGCGCCGCCACCGCCATCAGGCCCGCCGCCCGAGCCGCAGCGTTGTTGATGCCGCTGGCCAGGCCGGCCCGCGCCACGCCGACCGAGCCCAGCACCGTCGCCGTGAGCGGCGCCACCAGCGTGACCAGGCCCAGCCCGAGCACGACCAGCGCCGGCAGCACATCGGCCACGTACGACGCCCCCGGCCCCACCCGCAGCATGAGCAGCATCCCGGCCGCGCACAGCAGCGGTCCCACGGTCAGCGGGATCCGCGGCCCGATCCGGTCGGCCAGCTCCCCGGACCGCGCGGACAGCAGCAGCATCAACACGGTCGTCGGCAGCAGTGCCGTACCGGCGGCGAGGGCCGAGTAGCCCACGACGACCTGGAGCTGGAGCGCGGCGAGGAAGAAGAACCCGCCGAGGGCCGCGTACACGCACAGCGTGACGAGGTTGACGGCCGTGAACTGCCGCGAAGCGAAGAGGTCCGGCGGCATCATCGGATCGGGCCGGCGCCGCTCGACGAGCACGAACGCGACGGCCGCGGCCAGCCCGGCCACCGCCGAGACGGCCACCGCCGCACCGCCTCCGCCCGCCTCGATCAGCGCGTACGTCACCAGCGCGAGCGCCAGCGCCCCCAGCACGGCCCCGAGCACGTCGAACCGCCCGTGCGCCCCCTCTCCCCCCGACTCGGGAACGTGCCGCAGCGCGACCGGCACGCACACCAGGGCCACCGGCACGTTCAGCAGGAACACCCACCGCCAGCCCGGCCCGTCCACCAGCCAGCCGCCGACGAACGGCCCGACCGCCGCCCCGATCCCGCCGAACCCGGACCACAGGCCCACGGCCCGCCCCCGGTCGTCGGGATGGAAGGACGCCTGGATCAACGCCAGCGACCCGGGGGTCAGGAGCGCGCCGCCCACTCCCTGCAAGGCCCGCGCGGCGATCAGCACCCCCGCGTTCGGCGCGATCCCGCACAGCAGGGACGCCACCGCGAACCACACCACACCGACGACGAACACCTTCCGGCGCCCGAAACGGTCCCCCAGCGCCCCGCCGAGCAGGATCAGCCCGGCCAGCGTGACCATGTACGCGTTGACGGTCCACTGCAACGCGGACAGGTTCGCGTCGAGGTCGCGGCCGATGCGTGGCAGGGCGACATTGACGACGGTCGAGTCCAGCATCGCCATGCTGGAGCCGAGGACGGTGGTGAGCAGGACCCACTTGCCCTGCGGTGAGGCCAACCGGACATCGGGCATGCAGGGAGCATAGGAGCATACGGAAGAGCCCGGCACCCCAGGAGATGCCGGGCTCGACGCGAGCGGAACCGGGTACTACTTGATCTTCGTGCCGGTCGAGCGCAGGTTGCCGCAGGCCTCGACGACACGCGCGGACATGGAGGCCTCGGCCAGCTTGCCCCAGGTGCGCGGGTCGTAGGTCTTCTTGTTGCCGACCTCGCCGTCGACCTTCAGGACGCCGTCGTAGTTGCGGAACATGTGGTCCGCGACCGGGCGCGTGAACGCGTACTGGGTGTCGGTGTCGATGTTCATCTTCACGACGCCGTTCTCCAGCGCGGTGCGGATCTCCTCCTCCGTGGAGCCGGAGCCGCCGTGGAAGACGAAGTCGAACGGGGACGTCTTGCCGTACTGGGCGGCGACGCCCTCGTTGAGCTCCTTCAGCAGCTCGGGGCGCAGGACGACGTTGCCCGGCTTGTACACGCCGTGCACGTTGCCGAAGGACGCGGCGAGCAGGTAGCGGCCCTTCTCGCCCAGGCCGAGGGCCTCGGCGGTGCGGATCGCGTCGTCGACCGTGGTGTAGAGGGAGTCGTTGATCTCGTGGGAGACGCCGTCCTCCTCGCCACCGGTCGGCGTGATCTCCACCTCGAGGATGATCTTCGCGGCGCGGGCCTGCTCCAGCAGCTCCTGCGCGATGGACAGGTTGTCGGCCAGGGTCTCGGCCGAACCGTCCCACATGTGCGACTGGAACAGCGGGTTCAGACCGGCCTCGACGCGCTTCTGGGAGAGCGCCAGCAGCGGACGCACGTACCCGTCGAGCTTGTCCTTGGGGCAGTGGTCGGTGTGCAGCGCGATGTTCACCGGGTACTTCTCGGCGACGATGTGCGCGAACTCGGCCAGGGCGACGGCGCCGGTGACCATGTCCTTGCTGTACTGACCGCCCAGAAACTCGGCGCCACCCGTGGAGATCTGGACGATGCCGTCGCTCTCCGCCTCAGCGAAACCGCGCAGGGCCGCGTGCAGGGTCTGGGTGGAGGTCACGTTGATGGCCGGGTAGGCGAACTTTCCTGCCTTCGCCCGGTCCAGCATCTCGTTGTAGACCTCGGGAGTTGCGATGGGCATGCGTCCGCTCCTTGTATCTGCGGGTTGACGTACTGCTGTGTCTAACGGCCCTGACCTAGACCTTGGGGTGCGACGTCATCGTCGGCCCCATCTTTCCAGACTTGGCCGGAAGGTCCAGGCCACCGTCCACGCCCTGGTCAGTACCCGGTCAGTCGAGGCCCAGCTCGTCCTTGGAGAAGGCGAACAGGTACGGCACCCCGGCGCCCTCCTGGATCTTCTCCGCGGCGCCGGTCGCCCGGTCGACGATGGTCGCGACGGCGACGACCTCGGCCCCCGCCTCGCGCACGGCCTCGACGGCGGTCAGCGGGGAGCCGCCGGTGGTGGAGGTGTCCTCGACGACCAGCACACGGCGGCCGGCGATGTCCGGGCCCTCGACGCGCCGCTGGAGGCCGTGCGCCTTGGCGGCCTTGCGCACGACGAAGGCGTCCAGACGCTTCCCCCGGGCGGCAGCCGCGTGCAGCATCGCGGCGGCGACCGGGTCGGCGCCCATGGTGAGCCCGCCGACCGCGTCGAATTCCAGCTCGGCGGTCAGGTCGAGCAGCACCTGCCCGACCAGCGGGGCGGCCTCGCCGTCGAGCGTGACGCGCCTCAGGTCGACGTAGTAGTCGGCCTCCAGGCCCGACGACAGGGTCACCTTGCCGTGCACCACGGCCTTGTCCTTGATCTGCTGCAGCAGCGCGCCGCGAGTGTCCGTCATGCCGCCCAGCTTAGAGGCGGCGCCAGGTCCAGGTCGTGGAGGCCTCCAGCGGCTCCAGGGGCGTGACCAGGTGCGGCAGGGTGTTGAGCCCGTTGGGCGGCCCGGTCTGCGGCTCCACGCACACGGCTTCGCGCTGTTCGTCGTAGACGACGACCCACTCCTCGCGGCTGGTCACCTTCAGCTCCAGCAGGCCGGGCCAGGTGAGCGTGGCCTCGACGCCTCCGGGCATGCCGAAGCAGTCGTCCCAGGGGCCCGGCTTCGGGTCGATCCGGTTGCCGGTGGGCAGGTGGTCGTCTCCGCGCTCCTCCTGCCAGGCGGGATCGAAGTCGAGGGTCACGTCCTCGCCGCCGAGGTTGCGGTTGAACCAGGGGTGCCAGCCGATCTGCGCCGGGAAGGACGACTCGTACGTCTCGACGGACATGCTCAGCGTCAGGGCGTCCTCGGTCAGCGCGATGATCTGGGTGACGCGGCCCGGGTGGGGCCAGGGGTCGACGAGCTCGTACGTGAGGACCGCCTCGTCCGTGCTCGTGCGGGCGGTGCGCCAGGCGTGGTCACGGACGGTGCCGTGGATGGCGTGCGGCGGGGCGTTCAGCGGCAGCTGCCGCACCTCGGCGCCGTCCAGGAACCGTCCGTCCCGGATCCGGCCGCACCACGGCACCATCGGGAAGCACCCGAAGCGCTCCCCCTGCCGGAGCAGCTCCACTCCGCCGATCCGCAGCCCTCCGACCCGGCCGCCGTTGCCCGGCTGCACGGTCACCTCCGCGTCGCCCGCGGTCAGCGTGATGTCTTCGTCACTCACGGGACGACCCTACTGCGGTGATCAAGAGGGCCTCACGTGCGGCGGGGCGTTTCAGCGGCGCCGGCGCAGGGCCCGGACCGCCACGATGGCCGACGCCACCGCGAGCGCCGCCGCGGGCGCGGCCCAGCGCAGCGGGGCGGGGGGCGACACGGTCTGCGGTGCGGGCACCGGCGCGTACCTCCCGCGCGGCGGGGCGTGGTCGACCTCCTCGGCGCTGCGTCCGATCATGGTCCGCCGCGCGTGCGCCGCCTCGGCGATGTCCTCCTCGTCCCCCTCGTCCTCGTCCTCCTGGTCCGCGGGTCCGTAGGAGGGGGCCGGACGGTCGGAACCGAAAGCGGAGGGGCGCTCGGGGGCCGGGGGTTCCTCGGTGAGCCCGAGGTCGGCAGGGGTCTGCTCCTCGGCCCCGGCCCCAGCACGCGCGTCGTCCGAGCCGTTCACGTCGCCCGAGCCGTCCGAGCCGTTCACGTCGTCCGTGCCGTTCGCGTCGTTCGCGTCGTTCGCGTCGTCCGTGTCAGAGGTGGCCGCCGTGGCCAGGTGCTCCGCGAAACGGTTCAGCAGCCGGGTGACGGCACCCTCCACCGCCTCCGCGGGAAGGTCCGCGATCCGCCCGTCGGCGGAGGCCGTGCCGTCGTACGTGACGGTGCAGCCGTCCTCCGCCTCGCGCAGGACGATCCGCAGGGTGAGTCCGACCGAGCCGCTGCCGCGTGACTCCTCCGCCTCGCCCTCGACGGCGTAACTGCCGTCGTCCCGTCGGGAGACCCGAACGGCACCGCGGTAGGTGACGGAGTGGCTGCCGACCCGGATCTTCAGCCGCCCGGCGACCGGCTCGGCGCCGGCGTCCTGCTGGAGCCCGGGAACAGCCCGGGCGACCCGCGCGGGGTCGTCCAGCACCTCTCTCAGCCGCTCCGCCGGAACCGGAACGAACACCTCGTGCTCCATGTCGACGGACTCTACCCAGCACAGCCCGAAACGCACCCCCGCCTGAGGGATTCACCCTCCGATCCACCCCCACCAGGCGTATCCTCCCGCCCCGCCCGGCCGTTCGGTCCCTCAGTACCGCGGATGCACCAGCGTCGACGCCGGCAGCCCCGCGATCCGCGTGCCGAGCACCGCCCGCTCGCCCGCGGCGAGGGACGCCTGCGTCAGGACGCCGGGCCGGGGCCCGTCCGGGTCGAGCGCCAGGCGCGGGTCCGTGCGGGCGGCCAGGACGAAACCCCAGTCCCGGGGCGCCCGGGAACGGTCGGCGGGGGTGCGGTCGGGCCCTGCGGCGGGAGCGGTGTGGCGGCCGCCCGTGCCGTACGGGGCGGTGCGCAGGCCGGCCGCGCGCAAGGTCGCCTCGACGGTCCAGTGGACCCGGGGGCCGGCCGCGACCGGGCCGGTGTGCACCACGAGCCGGCCGCCGGGGGCGAGCACGCGCCGGGCCAGGCCGTAGAACTCCTGCGAGTACAGCTTCGTGCTCGCCGTGATGCGCGGATCCGGCAGGTCCGAGACGACCACGTCGTAGGCCGCCGGGGTCGCGCCACGCAGCCGGCCGAAGGCGTCCTCCGTCGTCACGTGCACCCGCGGATCGCCGAACGCGTGCTGGTTGAGCGCGGACAGGGCCGGGTCGGTGCGGGCCAGCCGGACCACCTCGGCGTCGAGTTCGACGACGTCGACCCGTTCGACTCCCGGGTGGCGCAGCACCTCGCGGACGGCCAGGCCGTCCCCGCCGCCGAGGATCAGCACGCGCGCGTGCGGGCCGTTCATCGCGGGGTGGACGAGCGCCTCGTGGTAGCGCAGCTCGTCACCTTCGCTGACGCGCAGCCGGCCGTCGAGGAACAGGGCGAGGGGCCGCCCGTGCGTGCCGCCGGTGAGGACGATCTCCTGCACCTCGGTCCGGAGCGCCACGCGGACGTCACCGCCGTACACCGCCTGCCGCGCGGCCCGTTCGAAGTCGTCGACGAGGGCGGCGGCCGTGGCGAGGACCGTGAGGACGAGGGCGTTGCCGAGCAGCAGCAGCCACCGGGCGCGCCGGGTCAGGTCCCGGCGGAACAGGCCGAGCACCAGCGCGCCGCCGACGACCGCGTTGACCGCGCCGGTGAGCAGGGCCCCGGTCAACTGCCCGAAGAACGGCAGCAGGAGGAAGGGGAAGGCGAGGCCGCCGACGAGGGCACCGACGTAGTCGGCGGCGGACAGGTCGGCCACGGCGCCGCCCGCGTCCTGGCGGCGGATGCGCTGGATCAGCTCCATCAGCAGCGGGACTTCGGCGCCGATGAGCAGCCCGGTGGCGAGGGAGAAGGCGACCAGCAGGCAGCGCGGCCCGTTGGCCCACACGCCGCCCCAGTCGCCGGTCCAGGCGAACACCGCGTACAGGGCCATCGCGCTGCACCCCCCGACGAGCGCGAGGGTGGCCTCGACGGCGCCGAAGCCGGCCGCGGCGAGCGGGCGCAGCCGCTTCGCGCCCAGGGAGCCGATGCCCATCGCGAAGACCATGACGGACAGCACGACGGACGCCTGGGTGACGGAGTCGCCCATCAAGTACGAGGCGAGCGCGACGAGTTCGAGCTCGTATACGAGTCCGCAGGCCGCGCAGACGAACACGCCCGCCAGGACCAGGAACCGTCCGGTGCCGGGCCGGACGGGCAGTCGCGCCGGGCCGGTGGGATCGCCCGGGGCGCTCCGGGGCGGCGGGCAACCGGGCGGGGCGGGCGCGTGCGGCTCGATCACGCTGCGACGTTACGTCACGCCTCGACTGCGGTTCGTCACCCACACGTGTGGTGCTGGTTTACAGAGGCCGGATATCGGTACGAGATCGGTTTTGCCTCGTGCGGTCCGACGCGTGCGGTCGACGGGCCGGGGCTGGGCGGCACCCCGCCGGCCTGCCGGCCTGCCGGCCTGCCGGTCCGCCTGCCACGGTCAGTTGGCGAGAACCTCCGCCGGTACGCGCACGCCCACCTTCGTACGGGTCGCCACCAACTGCCCGTCCTGCGGGTAGGCGTGCCAGGTGCGCCAGTGCACCTGCCCTTCGTGGTACTGCGCGAGCAGGGCCGTGAAGGCGTACGGGCTGCCGGGGAAGACGCCGGCGAGGCCGTGCGGATGGTCGGAGACGAGGGCCAGCAACTCCTGGGCGCGGCCTGCGAAGGAGCCGGGCGAGAGGACCTCGACCCGGGCCGCGAACTCGTACTCCCAGTCGTCCACGCGCTTGGCGACACCGAACGGAAGCGGAGTGCTGCTGCCCGCGATGCACGCCACCGTCTCCGAGCAGATGCCCCGCTCCTCCTCCAGCAGGACCTGGTGGGACGCGCCGAGGAGCCGCAACTGCAGTTTGGTGTCCGCCAGTTCGAGGTCGAGGACGGCCAGTGCGGGAAGCGGCTCGCGCCCCAGTGCCCACGCGAGATCGGCCGCGCGCGTGTCGGTGTAGGAGGTGTTCAGGGTCGTGAGCATGGATCGGCTCCGCAAGCACACAAGGAGAGGGAGATGGGTCCGCTGCGCCCCGGTCGCACCGGGGGATGTCGGCCCGGGGCAGCCCGGTCGGCCGGTTTCAGGAAGGTGTCCGCAGGACGTCCGAGGGGCTGCGTCGGTGACTTAGAGGGAATCATGAACGGTGGCGCCGCCACAGCGTTTTTACCCAAGTTCGTAGGGTTTCCATCCCTCAGAGGGCTCCACAGCTCAATTGTTCAACCACGGCGTGCGCCGGTGCCGGGGAGGCGTGCGCCGGTGCGCCGTGCCACACGCCCAGGAGCCGGGACGCACAGGAGCCCGCACATCCGGCCGCCACCCGAATCGGCCGTTTCCACGGCCCAGTTGCGGCGGCACCCCCGAACCAGCCTCAGCTGGACACAAGTTGTCCTACAGGCATGGAATGTTGCCCGGATGCACCCGAAGCCGCCCGACAGCAGTTCGAGCGATCGTCCGTCCGGGAACTCCGGAAGGACGACGCGGGGCCCGCTCAGATGCGGACCCCGCGTTCCAGTGGAGGCGGCTCCCCCGTGGTGTGGGCGGCCGACGTCAGTCAGCTGCCTCCGCCGCCGCAGCCACCGCCACCGCCACCGCCACCGCAGGACGACCCGCCTCCGCAGGACGACCCGCCTCCGCAGGAGTGCCCCCCGTGGTGTCCGTCGCCGCCGGAGGAGCCGGACGAACCGGAGTCTCCCCCGCCGGCCCACCAGCTGCCGCTGCTGCTGCTCGAACCGGTGGACGCCCCCGCCCGGCGACGCGTCGTCCGCCCGGTACCGCCCCTGCGGGCCTGGGAGACCAGCGCCCCGATCAGTACGACTCCGACCACCGCCAGGATGATGCCGACGATCATGGCGTCACCCTCCTTTCGTTCCCCCGAAGCGGCCCCCCGTGGGCGCCTCGCTCTTGCGTGAGGCGGTGATGCCCGGCCCCGGATCGGGCCAACACAAAGTTGAGGAACTCCAGAGCTTCGGCGCAGGATGACCGGCATGACCTCCAGCGCGCGCCCCCTCCTGAACCGCCGGCTCGCCGAGTTCGGGACGACGATCTTCGCCGAGATGTCCGCCCTGGCCCTGAGCACCGGCGCCATCAATCTCGGGCAGGGCTTCCCCGACACCGACGGCCCCGAGGAGATCCGGGAGGCCGCCGTACGTGCTCTGCGGGACGGCCGCGGCAACCAGTACCCACCGGGCCCCGGCGTCCCCGAGCTGCGGACCGCTGTCACCGCCCACCAGCAGCGCCGCTACGGACTGTCCTACGACCCCGACACGGAGGTCCTGGTCACCGCGGGCGCCACGGAGGCCATCGCCGCCGCCCTGCTGGCCCTGGTGGAGCCCGGGGACGAGGTGATCGCCTTCGAGCCCTACTACGACTCCTACGCGGCGTGCATCGCGATGGCCGGCGGGCGCCGGGTGCCGGTCACCCTGCGGGCGGACGAGGAGGAGGGCCGTTTCCGGCTCGACCTCGACGAACTGCGCGACGCCGTCACGGACCGCACCCGGCTGCTGCTGATCAACACCCCGCACAACCCGACCGGCACGGTCCTCACCCGCGAGGAGCTGGCCGCGATCGCCGAGCTGGCCGTGGAACGCGATCTGCTGGTGGTGACGGACGAGGTGTACGAGCACCTGGTCTTCGACGACGCCGAGCACGTGCCGCTGGCGACGTTCCCGGGGATGCGCGAGCGCACGGTCACCATCTCCAGCAGCGGCAAGACGTTCTCGTTCACCGGCTGGAAGGTCGGCTGGGTGACAGGCTCCCCGGAGCTGGTCACGGCCGTGCGTTCGGCGAAGCAGTACCTGACGTACGTCTCGGCGGGCCCGTTCCAGTACGCCGTCGCCGAGGCGCTGTCACTCCCCGACTCCTACTTCACGGACTTCCGGGCCGACATGCTGGCCAAGCGGGACCTGCTGGCGGCCGGCCTGGCTGATGCGGGCCTGCGCGTCTACCGCCCCTCGGGCACGTACTTCATCACCACCGACATCCGCCCCCTCGGCGAAACGGACGGCTTCGCCTTCTGCCGCGCCCTGCCGGAACGCGCCGGGGTCGTCGCCATCCCCAACGCGGTCTTCTACGACCACCGCGAGGAGGGCGCCCCGTTCGTACGGTTCGCGTTCTGCAAGCGGGCGGGGGTCCTGGAGGAGGCGGCGAAGCGACTCGGTGCGGCGCTCTAGACGCACCGGACCGGCCGACCGGCGACAGACACGAAAAGACAGACGGCGCGTGCAGCGCGTACCTGTTCGTACGCGCCGACGCGCCGTGGCCCCGGGCGGGGGGCCTACTCGTCGTCCTCGGGCTTCTCCGCCTCGTTGATCTCCTCTTCGAGACCGAGCTGCTCGATGAGCCACTTGTCGAACTCGATCGCGGCGCGCACCCAGCTGACCGTCGAGGAGACGAAGTGCTCCAGGCTCACGCCCATGCCGATCAGCATCTGGGCCTCGCCGATCAGGCGGACCGTGCCGTCGTCGTGGGTGTGGCTGTAGACCTTGGGCCACAGGGTGCGGCGGTTCCAGTCGTCGATCGACTCAAGGATCTGCGGCTTGGCCTGGATCTCGTGGGGCCGGTCGTAGAACGTCCGCACGGAGAAGACCTGCTGGTCTCCCTCTCCCCGGAACATGAAGTAGGTGCGGAACTGCTCCCACGGCGCCGCGAGGTCACCCTCGTCGTCGACGACGTACTTGAGCTCCATCTGGTCGAGGAGCTGCTTCACGAGGTCCTGATCCGGGACGACGGGGCCGGCCGGTCCGCCGGGCTGCGGCTCGGGCTGGCCCCCGAAGTTCGGAATCGAGGACGGGTCGATGGTCACCGTGAATTTCCCTTCGTACGGATTCCGCCATCCTCCCCCATGCGGGGAGGGGGGTGGCAAGCCCGGACCGGTCCCGTCAGCCCACGGCTGACAGGATCCGGCCGGTCGGCGGAAACACCGGGTACCTCACCGGAGCCCGGGTGCACCTGTCAGGCGCGCCGGACCTCGAAGATGTCCACCTTGTCGTTCCAGTTCCCGCCGCCCGGACAGTCGAGGTTGCGGAAGTCGGAGTAGCCGCCCGGCGGGTCGAGCCGCCGGACCCGGTCCTCCACGGGCCAGGAGCGCAGGTCCGTGATCTTCGCGTCGCCGTAGTTGATCGAGTAGCGGCCGACCCAGTAGTCGGTGGAGCTCGGTTTGTCCCGGCAGCCCCACTCCTTCAGGTCCTTCTTGCCGTCGGAGAACAGCCGCAGCAGCCTGCCCTTGTAGACGTGTTGCGTCGGTCAGCCGTGGACCAGGGTGGTGCCCGCGAGTTCCTGGGTGATGGCGCCCTTGCCGTCTCCCTCGATGTCGTAGACGACCGTGGCGTCCGAGGACCACCACAGCTCACCGTCGTAGACGGTGGAGGGGGCGACGCAGGTGTTCTCCGGGGAGTCGTAGGTCCACGCGTACCGCTCGTTGATGGCCATCGTCATGTCACACGTCTTCTTGGTGATGACCTCGTCGTCCCCGTCCTTGCCGAGGCGGGCCTCGAGGCGCGTGGTGATCTTGAAGCTGGTGAACCGCTTCGAGTCGTCGATCACGCGGTCGACGGCGAGCTGCCAGTAGACGACCGACTTCCCGGTCATGTTGCCGTTCGACGTGGTGTACGCGCCGGTGTTTTCCACGTAGTAGGTGGTCTGCGGCTTCTGGCCGGGGAAGACGACGTCGAACTGGGACGAGGCCGACCAGGCGGCGGCCGGGCCGGCGAACAGCACGCCGAGCGCGACGGCGGACGAGGTGAGACCGGCTGTGGTCAGGAGCTTGCGCATGGGCATTCCTTCTGGCTGGAGTAAGGACACGCGAAGGCCGGGCAGGGCGCCGGCCGGGGGCTGGTCGTCTGCGCGGAGGGGAGCGTCGGCCGGGGAACGCGGACGCGTTCCCGCCGAGCGGGAACGGGTGCGGGAACCGCCGCCGCTCCGGGCACGGGCCGCGAGGTGCTCCTCCCCGTCAGCGGGCAGGTGGCGGCGTGAAGGCGCGCAGAATGACGTGCATGGCTGAATCCCCCCGTGGATGGTCAACGCACCAGGATGGACTGGTCAGGTCCACTTCACTGGCAACCCGGTCACTTTAGGCACACCGGTAACACGCCGGCAGAGGGCCGAGAGGACGTGGCCGATAACCGCTCCTGGCGCGGAACCAGCAACCGGAAGCGAAAAGGCGTTCGAACCATGCCGCCCGTCGCGACGGTGCCGTGAAGCGGAAGGGACTCGGCGGGCGGACGGCGCGGCGAGTTGGCCGGATCCATCGCGTCCGGACGGCGGCCCTCACGGACGAGGCCGGGCGACCCCACCGGGAGCCGTGCCCGCACCGCACCGGCGAAACGGCGGACGGCGAAGCGGCAGACGACGAAGCGGCACAGGCGAAGCGACACACGGCGACGCCGGCAGAGGGGCAGACCGCAGAGCGGCACAGGCGAAGCGACACACGGCGACGCGGGCAGAGGGGCAGACCGCAGAGCGGCACACGGCCAAGCGGCAGACGCAGACGGCAGACGGCCCGCCCCCGGCGTGCGGGGCGGGCCGTCGTCAAGCGCTGGAGCGGCCGGTCAGAGGGTCTTGCCGGTCGCCGGGCCCACCAGCAGCCCGTCCTCGAAGCGGTCCACCCGGACCGTGTCGCCGTCCTTGACCTCGCCCGACAGGATCTCCTTGGCGAGCCGGTCGCCGATGGCGGACTGGACGAGCCGCCGCAGCGGCCGGGCGCCGTACGCCGGGTCCATGCCCTCCTCCGCGAGCCATGCCAGCGCCTCGGGCGTGATGTCCAGGGTGAGGCGCCGCTCGGCGAGCCGCTTGGCCAGCCGCTCCAGCTGGAGCTTGGCGATCCGCTCCAGCTCCGGCTTGGTCAGCGCGGCGAAGACGACCAGGTCGTCCAGGCGGTTGAGGAACTCCGGCTTGAAGGAGGTCCGCACCACCTCCAGAACCTGTTCCTTCTTCTCCTCCTCGCTGGTCACCGGGTCGACCAGGTACTGGCTGCCCAGGTTCGACGTCAGGACGAGGATCGTGTTGCGGAAGTCGACCGTACGGCCCTGCCCGTCCGTCAGACGGCCGTCGTCCAGCACCTGGAGCAGGATGTCGAAGACCTCGGGATGGGCCTTCTCCACCTCGTCCAGCAGCACGACCGAGTAGGGCCGCCTGCGCACGGCCTCGGTGAGCTGGCCGCCCTCCTCGTAGCCGACGTAGCCGGGCGGGGCGCCGACCAGCCGGGCCACGCTGTGCTTCTCGCTGTACTCCGACATGTCGATGCGGACCATCGCCCGCTCGTCGTCGAAGAGGAAGTCGGCCAGGGCCTTGGCCAGTTCGGTCTTGCCGACACCGGTCGGGCCGAGGAAGAGGAAGGAGCCGGTGGGGCGGTCGGGGTCGGCGATGCCGGCGCGGGAGCGGCGCACGGCGTCCGACACCGCCCGTACGGCCTCGGTCTGGCCGATGAGCCGCTTGCCGATCTCGTCCTCCATGCGCAGCAGCTTCTGCGTCTCGCCCTCCATCAGCCGCCCGGCGGGGATGCCGGTCCAGGAGGCGACGACGTCGGCGATGTCGTCGGCGCCCACCTCCTCCTTGACCATCGTGTCCTTGGCGACCTCCTCCTCGGCCTCGGAGGCGGCCTCCAGCTCCTTCTCCAGGGCCGGGATCTCGCCGTAGAGCAGCTTGGAAGCGGTGTCGAAGTCGCCGTCGCGCTGGGCGCGTTCGGCCTGGCCGCGGATCTCGTCGAGGCGTTCCTTCAGCTCACCGACGCGGTTGAGGGACTGCTTCTCCTTCTCCCAGCGGGCGGTGAGGCCGCGCAGTTCCTCCTCCTTGTCGGCGAGGTCGCGGCGCAGCTTCTCCAGGCGCTCGCGGGAGGCCGCGTCGGTCTCCTTGCCGATCGCGAGCTCTTCCATCTTCAACCGGTCGACGGCGCGCTGGAGTTCGTCGATCTCGACGGGCGAGGAGTCGATCTCCATACGCAGCCGGGAGGCGGCCTCGTCGACGAGGTCGATGGCCTTGTCGGGCAGGAA
>NZ_WWIC01000099.1:0-80962 GCF_009872555.1 Streptomyces sp. SID5643 | reverse complement strand
CCCGACCACGTGATCTTCCACCGGATGTACCCGGTCGCGGTCGACCGCACGATCGTCGAGTGCGACTGGCTGTACCTCAAGGGCGTGGTGGACAGCGGCCGGGACGTCAGCCGGTCCGTGGAGCTGTTCGACCGGGTCAACCGGCAGGACTTCGACGCCTGCGAGCGCTGCCAGCCGGCCATGAGCTCCCGGCTGTACGCCAAGGGCGGCGTCCTCGTGCCCAGCGAGCACCACATCGGCGCGTTCCACGACTGGGTCCAGGACCGCCTCGGCACCCGCGCGAACCTGACGGAGCGCTAGCTGATGGGCCCGTAAGGTCCCGTCTGCGGGTGGGCCCGCCCCAGGACCACACCGCGGGTCTCCCCGCCGTCACGTCCTCCCTGCGTCACGCCGACGCGCGGCTGCGTGGTCCGGCTGGAAGCGGCCCACTGACCGGCGAGCCCCGTACTCGTCACGCGGCAGCGTCGCTCATCGGGCAGGCAGCCACGCCTCGACGGCGGCCGCGAGGCCGTCCTGGCCGTCGAAGACGTGTCCGCTCATGCCGACTGCCTGTGCCGCGCGGACGTTCTCCTCACGGTCGTCGACGAAGAGGAAGTCGGCGGGCGCGGCGTGCAGGGCGACGACGCAGTGCCGGAAGGCGGCCGGGTCGGGCTTGGCCGCACGGATCCTTGAGGAGAAGGCGACGTGATCGAGGTCGCGCAGCCAGGCCTGGGCGGTGAGGAAGGCGTCCGCGTGATCTGCCGGGATGTTGGACAGCAGGGCGACCCGGGTGCGGTCTCGGAGATTCCGCACGTAGGTGACCATGCGCTCGTCGACGCGGGACCAGCTGTCGATGTCGGCGAGCCGTAGCTCTTCGATCGTGTCGGCGTCTGCGGGACGGGACAGGGCGTGCAGTACTCCGGTCCAGTACGCGGACGCGGTGTGCCGGCCGGCGTCGTAGGACGGGCGGTGGGTCCAGTAGGCCGTGGTGAAGGAGTCGAGGGCGGTGTGGCAGCGGGCGGCCATCTTCTCCAGGGCGCCCGGGCGTTGGTGGCGGGCTATGACCCCGAAGAGGTCGAAGAGCACGATGCGGCTGCGGCCGGTGGACATGAGGGGCGGTTCCCTTGCGGTCTCGGGGCGTTCGGGTCAGTGCCGGTGCGGCAGCGCGCGGGCGAGCGAGTCGAGTGCGGCCAGGCGGTCGGGGCCCGCCGGGGCGAGAACGACGCTGGTCGCACCGGCGGCGTGACGGGCGTCGATCGCCTTGCGGGCCTGGGCCGGTGTCCCGGCGATGCTCAGCGCACGGACCCAGTCGGCGGGCATCGTCCGGGCGAAGTGCCGGGCGTCGGGACTGGCGGCGCGGTGTGCGCGCAGTTCCCCGGCGAAGGGCAGGGGGTCGATGTGCGCGGCCCATTCCGGCTCGCCGACCGGCTCCAGGGCGGCGCGGACGCGGGTGAGGGCGGCTTCCTCGCCGTCGTCCACGGCGGCGGCGTCGTAGACGACGATCTCCGGAGAGCCCGCGCAGGCGGTGGGGCCCAGGTTGCGCAGGGAGGCGGTGATGTAGTCGGGTGCGGCGGGCTCGGCCAGGAGGAGCCCGTCGGCGACCTCGCCCGCGACGGCCTGCGACTTGGGGCCGCGGACGCCCAGGATCACCGGGGGGACGATGTCCGGGGTCTCGGTGACGACGACGCCTGCGCAGCGCACGTACCGGCCGTTCTCGGGGCCGGGCTCACCGGCGATGAGCAGCCGCAGTGCTCTCGCGTACTCCTTGATCAGCGTCAGGGGGCTGGCGGGCCAGGACCCGACCTGGCGCATCCAGCCGGGCATGCCGTGACCGATTCCCGCGATGAGCCGGCCGGGGTGGAGCTGGGCGAGAGTGGCCAGTTCCATCGCGGCGAAGGCCACGTTGCGGGCGCCGGCCGGCATGATCCCGATCCCGACGGTGAGGTTCGTGGTGCAGGCCAGGACGGTTGCGGCCTGGGCGACACCTCCGCGCCGGCCGAGGTCCTCCACGACCCAGACCTGGTCGAAGCCCAGCTGCTCGGCACGCCGGACATAGGGCAGCACTTCGCCGACGGGGAGATCGAGCGGCAGCATGACACCGACACGGCCCGGGGGCGGGACGTGAGGGGGACTCGGACATCGGACTCCTTCGGTCGGCTGCGGGCGTTTCGCCCCGGCCCCGGGTAAGGAGGGGAGAAGGGAGCTCGTGCGGCACGGCTGTCAGGGGCCGTGCCGCACGAGCGGTCAGTGGGTGCCGGTCATCTCGTGCCGGGGTGTGCCGGCGTCGGATCCGGTGCGCAGGACGCGGGCACCCACAGCGGTGGTCACGCACAGCAGGGTCAGCAGGACGAAGGCGTCGTTCAGGGCGACGAGGTGGGTCAGCCAGCCGATGACGGCAGGGCCGGCGAGCATGCCTACGTAGCCCAGCCCGGCCACACGTGAGACGTTGGCCCCGGCGGCGGCGGGATCGGCGTGCCCGGCCGCACTGAACAACTGCGGGACGCAGCCGGACAGGCCCAGACCGAACAGCGCCCAGCCGGTGAACGCGGCCCACATCCACGGGCCGAGGGCCACGAGCGTGATCCCGACGGCGGCCATGGCCGCGCCGTGGCGCAGGATCGCGGGGGAACCGAACCGGGTGACGAAGCGGTCGGCGAGCAGGCGGCCGATGGTCATGGCCGCGGCGAAGGTGCCGTACGCAAGGGCCGCCGTGCCGGCGGGCGCACCCAGGACGTCCTTCATGTGCAGGGCGCTCCAGTCGTTGGCGGCGCCTTCGCACAGCATCACCATCAGTGCCAGGACGGCCAGCATCCACACCCGGCCCGTGGTGCCGCCGCGCTCGACGACCGGTGACGCCTCGGCGTCCCGCGCGGAGCCCGGGCTCTCGACGGCGGGAGCGGCGGGCAGCAGGGCACGCGCCGAGGCCAGGGCGACCGCGACGCCCGCGGCTCCGACGGCGGCCATGCCGGTGGCCGAATTCAGGCCGGCGCTCGCCACGCCCGCTCCGGCGAGCGCGGCGAGGACACCGCCGACGGAGAAGGTGGCGTGGAAGCCGGACATCACGGGGCGGCCGTACGCCTTCTCCACGTACACGGCATGGGCGTTCATGCTGACGTCGAGGAAGCCATTGCTCAGACCGAAGACCAGCAGCGCGGCGCCCAGCGTCCACGGATCGTTGGCGAGGCCGGGCAGGAACAGGGTCGCGCCGCAGAGGACGCCGCCCGCGGGCACCAGGGTGCGGGTGCCGAGGCGGTCGGTCAGGGGACCCGCCACCTGCATGCCCACGAAGGCCCCGATCCCGAGCACCACCAGCAGGCCGCCGAGCGTGGCGTGGCTGATGCCCACGCGCTCCTCGATCGCGGGGATCTGCACCACCCAGGTGCCCATCAAGGTGCCGCACAGGACGAAGTACACATAGGTCGCCACACGGGCGGCTCGCAGGGAACGTTCCATGCCGCCCACCGTAACGAACATTTGTAGTGTTTGAAAGACGGGTTAATGAACAAGTTGAGTGTTCGTTTCCCGGTGGTGTTCAATCGCGCTATGAGCAATGCAGACCGGCACGGGCTGATCGCGAAGGCCGTCAGGGACTCCGGGGAAGCCACGGTCCAGGAACTCGCGGAGCTGACCGGCGCCTCGGAGATGACCATCCGGCGCGACCTCGACACCCTCGCCGCCCAGGGGGTCCTCGAACGCGTCCGTGGAGGGGCACGCACCCTGCTGCTCCGGGGCGAGGAGCCCCCGTTCGCGCTGCGCGCCCACGAGGCGGTCGACGCCAAACGCCGGATCGCCGCCGGGATCTCCGCACTCATCGCGGACGGCGAGAGCGTCCTGCTGGACAGCGGCACCACGTGTCTGGAGGTCGGTCGCCTCCTGCGCGAGCGGCCCGTCACCGTGATGCCCCTGTCCCTCCAGGCCATCCACCTGTTCGCCGAGACACCCGGCCCGGCCACACTGGTCGTGCCCGGTGGACAGCCCCGGTCCGCCGAAGGAGCCCTCACCGGCCCCCTCACCCTCGCCTCCCTGGCCGCCCTTCGCTTCGACACCGCCGTCATCGGCTGCTGCGGGCTCACCGCGGCCGACGGCCTGACCGCCTACGACCTCGACGACGCCGCGGTGAAGAAGGCGGGCATCGCCTCCGCCCGCCGCGTCATCGGCGCCGCCGACGCGAGCAAGCTCGGCCACACCGCCTACGCCTACGTCGGCCCCGCCGCCCTTCTGCACACCCTCGTCACCGACTCCACGGCGGCCGCCGGTGAAGTCACCGCACTCGAAGACGGCGGCACCGTGGTGCGGACCGTCTGACAGCCCCTCTCGCCCCGCCGACGCCGACGGGACCGGGGCCGTCTCAGAGGTGCTGCTCGGCGGCCCGGGAGCGGTGGTACCCGTCCGTGCCGCTGCCGCCCGTGAACATCTCGTTGCCGACACGTCCTGCCGGCGCGGGGGCGTCGATACTGGCCGGGTTTGCAGTGAGGGGCGGGAGGCCGGATGGACGGGGCGGTGGGGGCGGGGCTGGTCGCCGGCTTGCTGATCGCGATGGTGACCGCGCCGGCCGGAGTGTCCGGAGCGGTGTTCCTTCTGCCCGTTCAGCTGAGCGTCTTCGGCGTGCCCAGCCCGGCGATCACGCCGACGAACCTGCTGTTCAACGTGGTGGCCGGGCCGGGCGCCCTCTGGCGGTACCGTCGCGACGGCGCTCTGCGCGGCGGCCTGGCCCGGCGCCTGGTCGCCGGCACGCTCCCCGGCGTCGTGCTCGGCGCCGCGCTGCGTGTCTTCGCTCTGCCCGGACCAGGTGTCTTCCGGCTCCTGATCGCCGCCCTGCTCCTGCCGCTCGGGGTGTGGCTCTGTGTCCGCACCCTGGGCCGCTCCCGCGGCCGTTCCGCCGCGGCGGAGCCGTCCCCGGTGACGCTGACCGCTCTGGCCGTGGCCGTGGGGGTGGTCGGAGGGATCTACGGCATCGGCGGCGGATCCCTCTTCGGACCGATCCTCGCCGCCCGGGGTCTGCCCATGACGCGGGTGGCGCCGGCCGCTCTCGCCGCGACGTTCGCCACCTCGGTCGTCGGCGCCGGTGTGTACGCGCTGCTCTCCCTGATCAGCGTCGGCGACGTCGCTCCCGACTGGTGGCTCGGGCTCGCCTGCGGACTGGGCGGCCTGGTCGGCGGCTATATCGGCGCCCGCCTGCAGCCCCGCCTGCCGGAGACGGGCCTGCGCCTCCTCCTCGGCGGCCTGGCTGCAGGCCTGGGCATCCTCTACGCCGTGCAGGCCCTGGCCTGAGGCGCCGAGTCCGTCGCGGTGCGTCCGAGGGCCGGACGCACTGTCAGTTGTCTGTGCCCTTGGGCTTCGCTTCGGTCTCGGACGCGGCCGCCGGTTCCGAGGCAGGGGCGGTGTAGAAGACGGACCTGCCCTGCTTGGACCGCTCGGCCTGGCTCTTGGCCACGAGTCCTTCCAGCGTGACGCGTACGACCTTGGCCGCGATGCCGCGGTCGGGGTGGGCCTCACCGAGGGCGGTGGAGACCTCCGCCGCGGAGCGAGGTTCCTTCTGCTCGGCGAGATGGCGCCGGATGAGCTCGACGAGAGTGGGCTCGGGCGCCTTGGCGCCGTCCGTCGCCTTGGCCGCGGGCTTCTTGGCCGCGGGCTTCGCGACTGCCGGCTTCGCTGCTGCCGGCTTACCCGCAGAAGGATTACCGGCTGCCGGCTTCTTGGCTGCCTTCTTCGCCGGCGCGGCCGTGGACTTACGTGTCCTCTGCTTCTCACCGGCCGCCGGACCGGTCTTCTTCCGGCGCGGGGAAGGCAGCACAGCACTCTCGGCCCCGGCCGCGGACCCGTTCGGCGGCGTGGTGATGCCGAGGGCCTGCTGCATGCTCTTCAGCACGTCGTGGTCGTGCTGGAGGGCGGCGAGCTGCTCCTGAAGGGTGGTGATCTCCGCTCCGATACGTTCCTGTTCCTTGACGTTCGCTTCGAGATCGCCGGTCACCTGGGCGATGTACTGCGATGCCAGTTCGGTGGCGGGAGTCTTTGTCTCGGGCATGGCACTGACCTTTCCTCGGCGTCGAAGGCAAGCTGCGGTGATGCCTGTCCCAGGGCGGGCTTCGGTGGCCCGGTGGGCGGAGTTGTGCGTCCCGCGAGCTGCCCTGGTGAGAGATGGTACGGACATGGGAGGCCAGTTGTTCCCGCTGAGCGGTGTCCTCTTTCCCGGCGCCTGACGCGCAACAGCGACCGTCGGCGACAACGGGCGGAGTTCAGGCCCGAGTTGGTGTCTCGCCCCGTCTCCCGGCCTTCAGACATCCCCTTCGCCGGGACCCGAAGAATCACCCGACACCCGACGTCGGTGGTCGGGCCCGACTCGAAACCGGCGCGCAGGAGTTCGGCTCGCTCCGGCAGGCCGATACAGGCCGATGCAGGCTCACGGGCCCCGGGAAGGGAGGAGGGGAGGGGCGCTGCCGGGGCCACCTCCGGTGAGTCACCAGTGGCGGCTGCCCACCAGGTAGGCGATGCCCGCCAGGGCGGCCAGGATCAGCGCGGGGATCGCCAGCCCTTTCGCGATGGAGGTCAGCGTGTGCGTACTGCTCGCCGCCTGCCTCGTGTAGTGCTGGCGCCGTGTTCCCAGGTCGTGCCGGGCGACCGCGCCGACCACCAGTGCCACCGCGCCGGTGACCAGACACACCACGAGGGGCGTGAGCGCTCCGTACTCACGGACGTTTGCCTCGATGGTGCCGCGTACCCCTTCCTCACCTCGTTCGACGATGGCTGTCACCGCCTTCTGCAAGGCCAGTACGAATGTGCCGATGGACCCGACGGCCAGGGCGAGGGCGGCACCGGCAAGGACGGGGGCGCGTCTGCCCGTTCTACGAGCGGAGGCAGTGGTCTCGGGCGGCTTCCCGGGACGGGGCGGGGTGCCCGGGGGCCCGACGACCACCGTGTGCTGCTTGTCGCCCCCTCCATGAGACGGCTCCGGGGGACCGTTCGAGGTGCCGGGTTCGGGCCCCGTGCCCCCGATCCCCTGTGCCGGGGCCACCTCCGCTTCGACATGGATCACCGACTCGTCGGCCACACCCTTCAGAACGATGTCACCCGACAGACGCCCTTCGCGCGCCGTGTCGACGTGGACCTCCAGGCCGCCGTCGGTCGGATCGACCCGCAGCCACGACTGTCTGGGCTGGGCCACGCAGTGTCGGGCCAGCGGCGGGCCGTGCATGGTCACGGACTGCTTGCGGGGAGCGGAACCCTTCGACAGCACGCCGAAGTCCAGGTGATCCGGGGACGGTGCCAGCCGGATCTTGCCCAAGGCGTCGGACGCCATGACGGCGATCTGCTGGATGTCGTTGCGCGCGACCTCCTCCAGGTGCTGACGTGCCCCTTCCGCCACGGGCAGTTCCGTGTGCTGCAGTCGTTTCTGCAACTCCAGTACGGCACCCTGCCGGGTGAGGAACTCCTCGCTGTTCAGGGCGGTCTGCAGGGAGGGCGGCGAGGGAACGGCAACGATCTTGATGCGACCGCGCCGGCTGTGCGCCAGGTGCAGCTCCCCGTGCAGCTCCGCTGCCTTCTTCGGCGTCTGATGGGGGTTCTGCTCCCGCACCTGTCTGTAGACGTACTCATACAGGTCGTCGAGGGAGACCTTGCCGTCCGCGTCGAGGTCGGCCTCGCCGGTCTCCAGGCCCTCGACCACCGCGTGCGTGAACACCGAAGGCCGCGGAGCGGAGGAGTCGTCCGCGAGCCGGCTGCCCTCGAAGGCGTACTCCATGGAGTCGGACGCGGTGATGACGGCCCAGCCCCGCCCGGTGACCGGCTCGTCCTTCGCGAAGGACTCCAGGACGTTGACGTCGCCGGCCGCGCGCACGGAGGACGAGCCCCGGGAGAAGGCACCGCCGTAGCAGCAGTCGAGGAACAGCACACTGCGGCCCGCCCGTGTGACGGACATGCAACTGCGGACGAACTCGGAGGGGACCGCCGTGGCGGCCAGCAGCGGGGGCTCGGTGTCGCTCGCGGCGAAGTACAGCTCGCCCGACTCGCTCTTGAGGCCGTGGCAGGAGAAGTGCAGCAGGAGCGTGTCGGCGCGGCGGCGGTCGTTGAAGAAGCCCTGGATGCGCCTGCGCATGACATCGGCGGACGCGTTGTGCACGACCTCCACCTCGAAGTCGCCGATCTGCGGGTCGTGCAGCACCTTCTCGAGTGCCGCGGCGTCCTGGACGGGCGACCTGAGTTTCTTGAGCCCCTGGTCGGTGTACCGGTCGTTGGCGATGATCATCGCGTGCCTGGAATCCGTCATGGTTCGGCTCCAGCCGGGGAATGGCGCTGGACGAAGATCTCGAACGCCTTCGCGACCTGGTCGTCGGTCGCCTCGGACACCTCCAGCACGTCGTCGCCCATCCGCAGGTGCAAGGACGGGTGCGTTTCGTGGCGACGGCCCATCCACGACCGGATGACGGTCATCACCTGGTTCAGTGCGGTCGCCGAGCTGCCCAGGGTCACCAGCAGGGCACCGATCTGAGTGACGTCCACGGCCCGCGCTCCGGGAGGGACCTCCCCGCCGGGAAGCGTCGTGACGTCGTCCACGTCGAGGTCGAGCAGTTCCTGACGCAGGTAGCCGGTCAGTTCGGCGACGCGTTCCGCTTCCGCGTCCTCCTCGGTGAGGAGGATGTGCAGTTCGTTCTCCACCGTGTCAGCCCCTTCGTTCGTGCTCATCGGGGCGGCGCAGAGGTCGAGGTATCGGTGGGCTCTACGTCATCATTTACAGTTTCCGCTGCTCAGAGCCGGGTGGCAAGTCACCCACGGCAGAATGAATTTCACGCTTCAACGGTAAGGTTCCGCATTCAACTTGGTGCGGCTCGCCGTCGGCGAGGTTCCGTCGGCGAGGTTCCGTCGGTGCCCCGGTGCCCCGGTGCCCCGGTGCCCCGGTGCGCCGCCGACGGGGCGATGCCGCGTGACGGGCCGATAAACCGCATCCAACTGATTGTCACTGCTTCGAGGTAAGCATCTCGTCTCCCTGGTGGTTGCGGCCCGTCCAGCGGCTAGCTTTCTGCAGGTGGAGGGATCGCCGTGATCCTTCCCGCCCGTTGCCCGCTCCTCCCTGTCTCCCGGTCGGCGCATCCGTGTGCGCCGGACGCCCCGTCGTGCAAGGAGAGACTCCCTCCCGATGACCGTCGACAGCATCCCGGAAACCCGGACCACGCCCGACGCGGCGCAGCAGTCTCTGAGCACCGCCGCCGCCCGCAACCTCGCCACCACCACCAAGTCCGCCCCGCAGATGCAGGAGATCACCTCCCGCTGGCTGTTGCGGATGCTGCCCTGGGTCGAGGCCGAGGGAGGCGCCTACCGGGTCAACCGGCGGCTGCGCCACACCCTCGGTGACGGACGCATCGAGTTCGTCCAGGAGGGCGCGACGGTCCGGGTGATCCCCAGAGAACTCGGTGAACTGGCCCTGCTGCGCGGATTCGAGGACATCGGCGTCCTCACCGCCCTCGCCGACCGCTGCACGCAGCACGACTTCTCGGCGGGTGACGTCCTCGTCGAGCGCGGCAGTCCCGCCGACCGGATCCACCTGATCGCACACGGCCGGGTCCGCCGGACCTCCGCGGGCAAGTACGGCGGAGAGGTCGCCATCGCGGTCCTCGCGGACGGCGATCATTTCGGTGAGAGCGCCCTGCTGGACTCCGACGCCCGCCACGACAGCACGGCCACCGCCGAGACCTCCGGCACCCTCCTCACGCTCTCCCGTTCCGACTTCGCCGCGGTGCAGGCCTCGGCGCCCGCCCTCCGGGCCCACGTCGAGGCGTTCGCCTCCCGTTCACGACTCCGGCAGAACAAGCACGGCGAGGCCGAGATCGCCCTGTCGGCCGGCCACGTCGGCGAGACCGACCTGCCGGGCACCTTCGTCGACTACGAACAGCACCCGCGCGAGTACGAACTCTCCGTCGCCCAGACCGTACTCAGGATCCACACCCGGGTCGCCGACCTCTACAACGGTCCGATGAACCAGAGCGAGGAGCAACTCCGGCTCACCATCGAGGCGTTGCGGGAGCGCCAGGAACACGAGCTCATCAACAACCGAGAGTTCGGACTGCTGCACAACGCCGACTTCAAGCAGCGCATCCAGCCCCGTTCCGGCCCGCCCACACCGGACGACATGGACGATCTGCTCTGCCGCAGGCGTGGCACCAGATTGTTCCTCGCCCACCCCAGGACCATCGCGGCCATCGGGCGGGGCTTCAACGCCTGCGGTCTCTATCCCGACCACGTCGACCTCGGCGGACAGTCCGTGCCCGCCTGGCGCGGCGTGCCCATCCTGCCCTGCAACAAGATCCCCATCAGCAAGGAGCAGACCAGCTCCATCATCGCGATGCGCATCGGCGAGAAGAACCAGGGCGTCATCGGTCTGCGGCAGACCGGACTGCCGGACGAGTACGAACCGGGGCTCTCGGTGCGGTTCATGGGCATCAACGAACAGGCGATCAACTCCTACCTCGTCAGCACCTACTACTCCGCCGCCGTGCTCCTCCCCGACGCCCTCGGCGTCATGGAGAACGTGCAGATCGCTTCCAGACCGCGCTGAAGCCCTGATCCGCCGAAGGCCCACGCCTGACACCCCGCACGACGGAGCGCCCACCCCCACCGCAGCAAGGAGCTGCCGATGCCCGACTCCGGGCCCCTCGCATCACCCCTGCCCGAACAGCGGCCGACGCCCCCCACGGCCACGACGGACGCTTCCACGGCTGTACCGGGCATCCCCACAGCCATACCGGACGCCCCAACAGCCGTACCGGGCACCCCCGCAGCCGTACCGGACGCCCCCGCGCCGGTGGCCCCAGGCCTTCCGGCCACGCCCGCCGTCCGGCACTTTCTCGCCGCACTGCATCCGCCGGTCACGATCACGGCCCCGTCACCGCCCCCGACGGCCGCCCCCGTACGGAACACGCCTGACGCGGCCGAGGCCGGCTCGGCGCTCCGGCGGGTCCTGCGCGGGCCCACCGGACCTGGTACGGCCTCGCTGTCCGTCGCCGAGAGGTTCCCGGCTCCGCTCCCGGATCCGGAGCCTCCGGCCCCCGCCCCGCCCGCCGAGGGGCGAGCCGTCCCCGGCCTCTACCACCACCCCGTCCCGGAACCCGACCCCGTACGCGTCGAGGAGGTGAGCCGGCGGATCAAGCACTGGGCCGAGGACGAGATCCAGCTCTACCCCGAGGAATGGGAGAAGCAGTTCGACGGGTTCTCCGTCGGCCGCTACATGGTCGCCTGCCATCCCGACGCCCCGACGGTCGACCACCTGATGCTCGCCACGCGGCTCATGGTCGCGGAGAACGCGGTGGACGACTGCTACTGCGAGGACCACGGCGGCTCACCCGTCGGCCTCGGCGGGCGTCTGCTCCTCGCACACACGGCGATCGACCACTTCCACACGACCGCCGAGTACGCGCCGGCCTGGCTGGAGTCGCTCGGGTCGGATGCCCCGCGCCGGGCGTACCGCAGTGCGATGGACTACTTCGTCCGTGCGGCCACGCCCTCCCAGTCCGACCGCTACCGGCACGACATGGCCCGGCTGCACCTGGGCTACCTCGCCGAGGCCGCCTGGGCGCAGACCGGCCACGTCCCGGAGGTGTGGGAGTACCTGGCGATGCGCCAGTTCAACAACTTCCGCCCCTGCCCCACGATCACCGACACCGTCGGCGGCTACGAACTGCCCGCGGACCTGCACGCCCGGCCGGACATGCAACGGGTCATCGCCCTCGCCGGCAACGCGACCACCATCGTCAACGACCTCTACTCGTACACCAAGGAACTCAACAGCCCAGGCCGCCACCTGAACCTGCCGGTGGTGATCGCGGAACGCGAGCAACTCTCCGAGCGCGACGCCTATCTGAAGGCCGTCGAGGTCCACAACGAACTCCAGCACGCCTTCGAGGCCGCCGCGGCCGACCTCGCGGCGGACTGCCCCCTGCCCGCCGTGCTGCGCTTCCTCAAGGGCGTGGCCGCCTGGGTCGACGGCAACCACGACTGGCACCGCACCAACACCTACCGCTACAGCCTGCCCGACTTCTGGTAAGGAACGGACCTTTTCTGTGACCACTGAGATGACGACCGAAACGACCTCCACCGCCTCCGTGAAGATCCCGGCACCGGCGACGCCGTACCAGGGGGACATCGCCCGCTACTGGAACAACGAGGCACGGCCGGTCAACCTCCGCCTCGGTGACGTGGACGGGCTCTACCACCACCACTACGGCATCGGCGAGGTGGACCGGGCCGCGCTCGGCGACCCGGCCCACAGCGAGTACGAGAAGAAGCTCATCGCGGAGCTGCACCGCCTGGAGTCGGCGCAGGCAGAGGTCCTCCTGGACCACCTCGGCCCCGTCGGGCCTGGCGACACCCTCGTCGACGCCGGCTGCGGGCGCGGCGGCTCCATGGTCATGGCCCACCGCCGCTTCGGCTGCAAGGTCGAAGGCGTCACCCTCTCCGCCACCCAGGCGGACTTCGGCAACAGGCGGGCACGGGAACTGCGGATCGAGGACCACGTCCGCTCCCGCGTGTGCAACATGCTCGACACGCCCTTCGAGAAGGGCAGCATCGCCGCTTCGTGGAACAACGAGTCGAGCATGTACGTCGACCTCGGCGACCTGTTCGCCGAGCACTCCCGCTTCCTGCGGGTGGGCGGCCGCTACGTGACGATCACCGGCTGCTGGAACCCCCGCTACGGCCAGCCGTCCAAATGGGTCTCCCAGATCAACGCCCACTTCGAGTGCAACATCCACTCCCGCCGCGAATACCTGCGCGCCATGGCCGACAACCGGCTCGTGCCGCAGGCCGTCGTCGACCTCACTCCGGACACCCTGCCCTACTGGGAGTTGCGGGCCACGTCCTCGCTGGTCACCGGGATCGAGAAGGCGTTCATCGAGTCCTACCGGGACGGCTCCTTCCAGTACGTCCTGATCGCGGCCGACCGCGTCTGACCCGGCCTCGCGGAGCCGGGGCCCTCACCGCAGGCCCCGGCCCTGCGAGTTGGATGCCGTCAGTCCTCAACCTCCGCAGCGGTATGAGGATGTGAACGGTGCCGTTCCGTCGATGACCCCGTGCGAGAATGTCGCCCGTGACCGGATCGTCTACGTCGCCCGTCGTCGAGAGCACACCCCGTGACGGTCTGGGTCCCCGTACCGCCGCGATACTGGTGTTCGGGTCCTCGGCGGCGGTTCTGGTGGTCGAGATCGTCGCCCTGCGGCTGCTGGCTCCCTACCTCGGCCTGACCCTCGAGACCAGCACCATGGTGATCGGCATCGCGCTCACGGCCATCGCCTTCGGCTCCTGGCTGGGCGGCGTCATCGCCGACCAGGTCGATCCGCGTCGACTGATCGGCCCTTCGCTCGGGGTGTCCGGAGCGGTGGTGGCGCTCACCCCCGCGGTGCTGCGGAGCACGGCGGAGTGGGCACCGGCGGTGCTCCTGGTCATCGCGTCGCTGACCATCCTGGTGCCGGGTGCGCTGCTCTCCGCGGTGACGCCGTTCGTCACGAAGCTGCGCCTCACCAGCCTGGCGGAGACCGGTACGGTGGTCGGCCGGCTTTCGGGCATCGGCACCGTGGGCGCCATCGTCGGCACCGTGCTCACCGGCTTCGTCCTCGTGTCGCGGTTGCCGGTCAGCGGCATCCTGCTCGGGCTCGGAGCACTGCTGGTGGCCGGCTCGGCTTGGGTCGAGTGGCGAACGCGCGGATGGACCGGTGCCCCGGCCCTGGCACTCGTCGTCGCCGCCGGCGGCCTCGCCGCCACGGTCGCGCCCGGGGGCTGCGACGTGGAGACCAAGTACCACTGCGCACGCGTCGTCGCGGACCCCGGCGAGCGCGACGGCCGCACGCTCGTCCTGGACGGCCTGCGGCACTCCTACGTCGACCTCGACGACCCGACCCATCTGGAGTTCGAGTACGTGCGCGCCGTCGCGTCGGTGGTCGACGCCGGCTTCCCGCAGGGCGAACCACTGGTCGCCCACCACCTGGGCGGTGGCGGGCTCACCCTTCCCCGCTACCTCGCGGCCACGCGCCCCGGAACACGAAGCCTCGTCTCCGAGATCGACGGCGGAGTCGTGCGCATCAACCACGAACGGCTCGGTCTGCGGCCGGAGGCCGGCATCGACGTGCGTGTGGAGGACGGCAGGCTCGGCCTGCGGCGGCTCGAAACCGACAGCCGTGACCTCGTCGTCGGCGACGCCTTCGGTGGCGTCAGCGTGCCGTGGCACCTCACCACCGTGGAAGCGATGGCCGATGTCCGACGGGTGCTCGACGAGGGTGGCCTGTACGTGGCCAACCTCATCGATCACGGTGACATGGAGTTCGCCCGCGCCGAAGTGGCCACGCTCGGCGAGACCTTCCCGCACGTCGCGCTCCTCGGCGAGCCCGCCGACATCGGCCTGGGCCCGGCCGCCGCGTCCCAGGGCGGCAACCCGGTGGTGCTCGCCTCCGACCGGCCGGTCGACCTCCGGGCGGTCCAGCGAGCGCTTGACGCCCGGCACACCGGATGGAAGATCGCCACCGGCGAGGATCTCACCTCCTGGACCGGCGCGGCCCGGCTCCTCACCGACGATCACGCACCCGTGGACCAGCTCCTGCAACCCAACAGCCCGCAGAACGGCCGGTGAGCGGGCCGGACCAGGCCACCGGCCTCTTCACCGGCCTCTGCTTCCCGCGCCCAGGGCTTCGCCCACCAGCTCGCGTACGGCCCTCGACGCCTCGGCCCGGTCCGCCGGGACCAGTCCGATGCGCGTGCGGCGGTCGAGCAGGTCGGCTTCGTCCAGGGCGCCCTCGTGCCGTACCGCCCACAGCAGTTCGGCCCCGGTCACCGCATGGCCGGGCACGACGGGCTCGCCCAGCCGCGGGTCCTGCTCGGCCAGGGCGTGCACCGCCGGCGCTTCGGTGCCGTAGCGCTGGACGAGGCGGCGGGGTGCGCGCAGCGCGGCGAGTGTCCGGGGGGCCGCGGCACCCACCAGCGGGAGCGTGGCGGTGGGGGAGGGGCCGGCGGGCAGGCCGCGTGCGTCGACCACGGCGTTCACGGCGTCCTCGGCCATCCGGCGATAGGTGGTGAGCTTGCCGCCGACCACACTGACCACGCCGTCCGGCGAGGTCAGGACCGCGTGCCGGCGGGAGATGTCGGCCGTGCGGGAGGGGGTGCCGGGCTGTCCGGCGGGGGTGGTGTCCAAAAGGGGGCGCAGTCCGGCGAACGCGCCGACGACGTCGCTGCGACGGACCGGGACGTCGAGGACCGACCCGAGGACGTCGAGCAGGAAGCCGATGTCCGTCTCCGGCACCTCGGGGACGTCGGGAACAGGCCCGTCCAGGGGCTCGTCGGTGAGCCCGACGTAGACCCTGCCGTCGTCCTGGGGCAGGACGAGGACGAACCGGTTGGTCTCGCCGGGGACGGGGATGTGCAGACCGGCGGGCAGCGGGCCGATGTCCTGCGAGCGCAGGACGATGTGGGTGCCGCGGGAGGGCCGGACCCTGATGCCCGCCACGAGGTCACCGGCCCACACACCGGACGCGTTGATCACCGCCCGGGCCCGGATCTCGCCCTCCTCACCGGTGAGTTCGTCGCGTACGCGCGCCCCGGACGCGGAGAGTTCCAGGGCCCGTGCACGGGTCAGTACGCGGGCTCCCCGGGCGGCGGCGGTGCGGGCGAGGGCGGTCACCAGACGGGCGTCGTCGGTGAGCCGCCCGTCCCAGGACAGCAGGCCGCCGCGCAGCTCCGCGTGGCGCAGCGCCGGAGCCAGGTGCCGGGTCTCGACGGGAGAGAGCCGGCGCGGGGCGGGCAGCGTGGCGCGAGCCGTGCGGGCCGACAGCCGCAGGGCGTCACCGGCCCGGAAACCGGCCCAGGCGAGAGCGGCCTGGCCGCGCGAGACGAGTCCGGTCAGGGGCAGCACGAACGGCTGGGCGCGCACTAGGTGGGGTGCCGTCCGTTCCATCAGCACGCCGCGTTCCACCGCGCTCTCGTGGGCGACGTCCAACTGCGCCGAGGCCAGGTAGCGCAGCCCGCCGTGGATGAGCTTGGAGCTCCAGCGCGACGTGCCGAACGCGAGGTCGTGGGCGTCGACCGCGACGACGTCGAGACCGCGGGCGGCGGCGTCGAGGGCCGCTCCGGCTCCGGTCGCGCCGAGGCCGACGACCAGCACGTCCACCACGCGCCCGTCGGTCGCCTCGGTCAGGTCGCGCGTGCGCCGCGCGGCGGACAGGGAGGCCCCGGCGGCGGGGGTGCCGGTCAGGCTCATGGGGTGAGGGTCCTCTCCAGAACGGTGCGCAGTTCGGCGAGGAAGGCCGCGCTCGTGAGCTCGGGGTCGTCCTCGTCGGTCATGGTGCGCAGGGACAGGGCGAAGGACTGGAGGACCAGCAGGACGGTCCGGGCCTGGCGATCGGCGGGGGCCACACGCACCGAGCCGTCCGCGTGTCCCTCCCGGAGCGCCCCGGCGAGCAGCTCCAGCAGGGCCTCCTGGCTCGCGCCGCGCCGGTCCAGCACGTAGGGCAGGAGCAGTTCGGGATCGACGTCGACGATCTTCTGGAAGAGCGGGTGGGCGCGGAAGGCCTCCACGCCCGCCACCAGGCCGTCGATCAGGGGCGGGAGCGTGCCCACATCGGGCCGGCTCTCGGGCATGGCTCCGGTCGCGACGGCGATCCACTCGCGCGTCATGAGATCACCGACCAGGGAACGGACGTCGGGCCAGCGGCGGTAGAGCGTCATCCGTGAGACGCCTGCGCGGCGGGCCACGTCGGTCATGGTCGTACGGCGGACACCGACGGCGAGGACGCAGTCCCGGACGGCGTCGAGCACCACGTCGTTGTCGGAGGACTTCTGCTGAGCCGAGCTGTTGTGACGATTAGGCGTCATGTGTAACAGTGTAACGCCCGAGGCCGCTCCAGCGGCAACCCCCGACGACGACCGGTGAGGACGACACGCATGGACATGCTGTGGAACGGCTGGGGCGACCCGGCCAGGGCGACACCGCTGCCCGACACCGTCACCGGGCTGCTGCGCGACTGGCTCGGCGTCAAGCCGCAGCCCATGGCATCGGCCCGGCTGGAGGAGCTGACGCTCTCCACGCCCGCCCTGGAGGACGCCGCGCGCCAGGCGTTGCACGCCGCACTCGGCGATCGCGCGGAGAGCCTCCGCACGGACCCGGAGAGCCGTATCCGGCACACCCGCGGCAAGTCCACCCCGGACCTGCTGCGCATCCGAGCCGCCGACACGACCGACGCCCCGGCGGCGGTCGCCCTCCCGCACAGCCACGACGAGGTGCTCGCCGTGCTCCGCGCCTGCGCCGAACACCGCCTCGCTCTCGTCCCGTTCGGCGGCGGAACCTCCGTCGTCGGCGGCCTCGCCCCCGCCGCCAAGGCCCCCTTCATCGCCTTGGACCTGCGGCACATGAACCGCATGCTCGACCTCGACCCCGTCTCGCGGACAGCCACCCTCCAGCCCGGCCTGCGCGCACCCGAGGCCGAGGCGCTCCTGGCCGAACACGGCTTCACTGTCGGCCACTTCCCCCAGTCCTACGAGTGGGCCACCGTCGGCGGCTTCGCCGCGACCCGCTCCAGCGGTCAGGCTTCCGCGGGTTACGGACGCTTCGACGAGATGGTCCTCGGCCTCACCCTCGCCACACCCGAGGGCACCCTCGACACCGGCCGGGCACCCCGGTCCGCGGCAGGACCCGATCTGCGGCAGCTGCTGCTCGGCTCGGAGGGCGCCTTCGGCGTCATCACCTCCGTGACCGTCCGCATCCGGCCCGTCCCGCAGACGCGCCGCTACGAAGGCTGGCGCTTCGCGTCCTTCGACGAGGGGACCGCCGCGCTGCGCCGGCTCGCCCAGGACGGCCCCCGCCCCACCGTCCTCAGGCTGTCCGACGAGACCGAGACCCTGATCGGCCTCGCCCAGCCCGAGGCCATCGGCTCCGCGGCCGAGCAGCGCAGCGCAGGATGCCTCGCCGTGGTCGGCTTCGAGGGCACCGAGCAGGACACCGCGCAACGACGGGCGGCCGCGGCGGCCGTACTCACCGACAGCGGCGGCGAGTTCGCGGGTGACGAGCCGGGGGAGCGCTGGGCCCACGGCCGCTACGCGGCGCCGTACCTGAGGGACTCGCTCCTAGAAGCGGGCGCGTTCGCCGAGACGCTGGAGACCGCCGCCTACTGGTCGCGCCTGCCCGGACTCTACGCGGCCGTCCGCGACGCGCTCACCTCCACGCTCACCGACAACGGCACCCCGCCGCTGGTCATGTGCCACATCTCGCACGTCTACGAGAACGGCGCCTCGCTGTACTTCACCATCGTCTCCGCGCAGGGCGCCGACCCTGTCGAGCACTGGACGCGCGCCAAACACGCCGCGAACGAGGCGATCCTCGCCGCGGGCGGCACCATCACCCACCACCACGCGGTCGGCACCGACCACCGCGACTGGTACGTACGTGAAGCCGGGGACCTCGGTGTCGCGGCGCTGCGCGCCGTCAAGCGACGGCTGGACCCGGACGGCCTGCTGAACCCCGGTGTCCTGCTGCCGGCCGACTGACCGCAGCTCCGCTTCTGGGCCTGAGCCCGCACCACCCCTGACCAGACCGACACCCCGGCACCACCCGTCAGCCCGGAGGCACATCGATGCGACAGTTCACCGCAGTCGTCAACCCGACCGCGGGCGGAGCCACCAGCGCCGCGGCGCTGCACCAGGTGGCCCGCCTCCTCCGGGAGGCGGGCGCCGAGCTGGAGACCGAGTACAGCCGCAGTCTCGCCCACGCCCGCGAACTCGCCCGGCACGCCGGGGAACGCGGCCGGGTGGTACTCGCCGTCGGCGGCGACGGGATCACCGGCAGCATCGGCGGAGCCCTCAGCGGCACCGGCGCCCTGTTCGGCATGGTCCCGGCCGGCCGCGGCAACGACTTCGCACGGGCCCTGGGCCTGCCCGGCGACCCCGACGGCGTGGCCCGGGTGCTGCTCGACGGCACACCTCGTGCCGTGGACACCGTCGAGGTCACGTCGTCCGCCCACGCCGGCACCGTCGTGCTCGGCAGCGTCTACGCGGGAGTGGACGCACTGGCCAACCTCCACGCCAACCGCTCCCGCATGCTGCGTGGTTCGGCCTCCTACTACGCGGGTGCCCTGCGCGCGATCAGCACCTGGCGCCCCGTCCGCTACCGGATCACCATCGACGGACGGGACCACGCTTACAGCGGCTACACCGTCGTGGCCGCGAACTCCGGCTACTACGGCTCCGCGCGCCTCATCGCTCCCGAAGCCCGTCTCGACGACGGCCTGCTCGACGTCGTGATGATCCGCGACGCCCCGCGCCGGCTGTTCTTCACCCTGATGAAGGAGCTCGGCACCGGCGCCCACGTCCACCGGCCCCAGGTGCAGGTGGTGCGCGGCAGGGAGATACGCATCGAGGCCGACAGCGACGTCCCCTACGGCGCGGACGGCGAGATCGAGGCTGACCTCCCGGTGACCGTCAGAGTGCTGCCCGGAGCACTGCGCGTCCTGTGCTGAGCCGCCGGTCCCGGCGACGAAACAAGGTGGCGGCGACGGTGACCAGTTGCTTGGATGCCCGACGTGACTTCTTGTGACGTCGACGATCATCCTGAGCGAGCCCTGCTGGACCGGCTCGAGGAGTACTACGACGCGGTCCCGCGGCACGGCGCCCGCGTCGAGAACCACGGGCCCCTCACGCTGTTCGTGCGGGAGGGCGGGGGCTGGCCGTTCTACGCACGTCCCGCACGGGGCTGGTCCGGACCGTTGCGGCCCACCGACGTTCGGAATGTCCGCGCCCGTCAGCGGGAACTGGGGGTTCCGGAGAGTTTCGAATGGGTCGCCGAGACCACACCCACGCTCCGGGCGGCAGCCGAGGAGTCGGGGCTCGTGGTCCATGAACACCCGCTGATGGTGCTCGATCCCGGTACTCCCGCAGCTGAAGTGGGCGGGTCCTCGTCAGGCAGCGTGCCCGTCCGGATCGTGGGCGCGGACGATCCGGCCCTCCCCGGCGCCCTGGCGGTTCCCCATCTCGCCTTCGCCGAGCCGGGGACCCACGTCGGTCTCGCGGGAACACCGCACCTGGCGGAAGCGATCGACGCGCGCGTCGCCGACGGATCGGTGGAACGGGCGATCGTGCGCATCCGGTCAGGCCTGACAGCGGTCGCGGCAGCCGTCGAGCACGGCTCAGTGCTGTCCTCCGGCCAGCACCAACCGCTCGCGGGAGTCAGTGAGATCGTCGGCGTCGGCACGCTCCCCGCGGCCCGCCGCCGTGGACTCGC
The DNA here is from genome assembly GCF_009872555.1 of Streptomyces sp. SID5643. Taxonomy (NCBI): domain Bacteria; kingdom Bacillati; phylum Actinomycetota; class Actinomycetes; order Kitasatosporales; family Streptomycetaceae; genus Streptomyces; species Streptomyces sp. SID5643. Next base: position 60,747 of record NZ_WWIC01000099.1, on the reverse strand, counting down.
ACGCGCGGTCACCGCGGCACTGGTGGCCGACGCCCGATCGATGGGCGCGGCGACCGTCTTCCTGTCGGCGAGTGACGACGATGTCGCGCGGGTCTACGCCCGACTCGGCTTCCGCAGGGTGGGCACCGCACTGATCGCCGAACCCGCCGAGTAGGGGCGAACGTCACAGCGGCATATCAGGCAATTCGCAACTTCGATCTTCACGGAAGGCTCACAAGTTGGCTAAGTTGGTTACAGCATGCACGACTTCCACCAATGGATAGGTGGTCCCGTGCGCTCCCGGACTGAAGGAGTGCCCTCTCATGGCGCTGGAACGAACCTCGCGCCTCGGAGTGACCGAGGCCCGGCTCTCGCACGTGGCTGGTGCCCGCGTTGGCGCCTGACGACGAGGGGCCGAGCCCCGACGAGGTCCGGCGGCGGATCGACAGTCTCTACGACCGGGCCGAGAGCGACACCGGCACCTTCAACGCGACTCGCGCCGCCGCGATCCCGCGTCAGCGAAGCGCCGGCCCCCGCGGCCGGTCCGAAGGGGACACACCGCCGGCGGTAGGGGCTCTCGCCCGGCAGTGGTTCGACGTCGCCCGCGCCAAGCTGGGCCCGTCCGTGCCGGCGTGGCAGTCGGACCGGAAGGTGCCGGTCCGGCCCGAGCGCGCACCCGAGGCGGCGCGACCCGCGCGCCCGGCGGAACGCCCCGCGGAACGGCGGGCCATCGAAGCGCCCTCTGCGGAACGTGCCGCGGAACTGCGTGCCCTCGAAGCGCCCCCGGCGCTCACCGGTGGTGCGCGGGAGCTGCCCGGCGGACCGGCTCAGGCCTCTGCCGCCGAGATCCTCCCTGAGCTCTCCGACCAGCCGGCCGCGCCGTTTGCGGCAGGCGGCGCGCGGCCGGGCCTCGACGGCGATGTGGCGGCCTGGCCTTTGTACGGGCCCGCACCGGCGCCCGCGTGGGAGTCCGGCCCACAGGCCCTCGCTGCGCTGCCCGCCGTCCCGGCCCCCACCGCGGCTGCTCACCGGGCGGATCTCCTGACGAGCGGGACGGAGACGTACGGCGCCGATCCGGCCAACGGCGCGACCGCACCGTACGCCACGCCCCCGTCGGCGGACCTCACCGCTCACCACGCCTCCGGTCCGTCGCCCGACCCGACCTCCATGACCACTGCGACCCATGGCGCCGGTCTGCCCGACATCACCGCGTCTGCCCTGGTGCCTCCTGCTCCGGCGGATGCGCTCACCCCAGGCGGCATTCCCGCCGCCACCTACACACCCGCCACCTACACACCCGCCACCCACATACCCGGCGCCCACGCCGAACCCTGGCTGACGCCGGCCACCGGCAGCAGCACCCAGGCCGAGAGGGTGATCGCCTTCGCCCGCGCGCAGATCGGTCTGCCTTGCGTATGGGGCGCGGTCGGGCCGGGATCGTACGACGCCGCCGGGCTCACCCAGGCCGCCTGGAGAACTGTCGGTGTCCTGCTTCCCCGGACCACCCAGGCCCAGTGGAGCGCCGGAGTGCAGGTCCCCCTCACCGACGTCCAGGTCGGGGACCTGGTCTTCTTCCACGACGACCTCGGCCACGTCGGCATCTGGAGCGGCGACGGCAGGATGATCCACGCGTCCGGCCCGGGGGCGCTCATCCGGGAGGAGTCGGTGTTCTTCGCCGGCCAGTCGGCCATCAAGGGCGCGGTCCGCCCGGCTTGACCGCCGCACAGCGGCGAACGGACACCGGCGGCACAGGCCCATGGTCGCCGGTGACCAGGGGAGTCACCTGGTCAGATGGGTGATCACCGAGCGCATCGCCTGGTGCAGGGCGGGGATCGTCTCCTCCGGGGCGTCGAGGGTTTCGAACCCGTGATGACCGTTGGGGACGTCGACCAACTCCACTCGCGCAGCGCTGCCGTTCGCCGCCGCCACGAACGCATCCACCGTCGCGGCGATCTCGGGAGCCTCCCGCCCGGCGCGGAGGAGGACGATGGGCAGGGACCCCGCCTGCTCGACCGCCCCGGCAGGGTGGAAGCGGCTGCCGGCCATGCCCCAGGCGGGCAGAGGCGCCAGGACGGGATAGGACGCGGCCAGACAGCGCAGCCAGGCGGGCGGCCGGATCAGCCAGTCCGTGGTGAGCAGACCGCCGCCGGAGAAGAACCACAGGGCGATCCGGCCGGCGTCCACCCGGGGGTCGGACCGCACCAGTTCCACCCCGGCAGCGATGTCCGCGGCGGCCCGGTCGTAGTCCGCGACGTCGTGCAGGCGGTGTTCGACAGTCGCGCCGACCAATCCCTCGGCGGCGGCCAAGCGCGCGTACCCCACCAGGGTCGGCCATGCGCGCGGGCGCGGCCGCGCTCCCGCGGGCACGGGTCCACCGTGCACGAAGACCACGGCCGGTCGCGGGCCCCTCTCGCCGTCCCGGACGTAAAGATCGACATGCCCTTGACGGTCACGAGGCACCTCGGGGACGTCCAGCGGGAACGGTCGCAGGTGGGCAGGCGCGGGTGCGTCGCCGCCGGTCGGCCGCAGGCGGTGCCCCTCACCGGCCGCGGCCCGGAGCAGGACGTCGGCCAGTGCGTCGGGGCAGGACAGCATCGGCCAGTGCCCGGTGGGAAGTTCGAAGAAGGAGACCTGAGGTTCGGTCAGGGCGGCCAGGGCGGGGTCGCCGAAGTCGACAAGTCTCTGCACCTGGTCGATACCGGCGCCGTTGCGGGCACACAGCACGCCGGTGACGGGAACCGCGGCCACCGCCCCCGTCAGCCGCAGCGGCTCGAGCAGAGTGCCCAGCGGTTGTGGCGCCGCCCGTGCGGTCAACCGCTTCAGGGCCGCCTCGCCGACGTCGGCGGTACTGCCCCAGCGCTCCCACTCGTCCTGTCCCGGCGGCGGCAGCACGCCCTCGCGTTCGCCCGCCTCGGCGCGTTCGGTCAGCTGCGCGCGCAGCGCCTGGTCCGGCACGGTGGCCAGTGCCGGAACACCGTTCTGCGGCATCCCGCAGTCCACGTACACGACGCGTGCGATGCGCTCCGCCCTCCGATCGGCGGCTCCGAGCACCGGGTGGATCCCGTAGTCGTGACCGACGAGCACGATCTCCCGCCCGGACGCCACGTCCACCGCGTCGATCGCCGCGATCACGTCCTCGATGTGCGTCTCCAGGCCCACGCGCGCCGGCGGGGCGGGCCGGGCCGGGTCGACGGCCGTCAGCGGGACAGCGTGCGCTGTGCCGCCTGCCGCGACCAGTCGCGCGGCCGTCTCCTCCCAGACATGGGCCCCGGTGAACACACCGGCAACCATGATGAACACGTTCACAAAGTCCTCCCCGGACTCTCAGGATTCGCCGAACTGGCGGGATTCGCCGAACTGGCGGGGCTCGCCGAACTGGCGGGGCTCGCCGAGCGGGCGGGACTCGCCGAAATCGCCGATCGCATCGCACTCTTCGGACTCGTCTCATGACCTCGCGCACGCGCCGGCCGGGGACGCCGTCGTCCGCGGGCCACCGTGTCCGCCTCGCCCGCACACCGGTACCGTAGGAACTCCCCCTGAGGGAGGTTCAACTGTCGACGTCACACGAGCTGTTGTGGAGCATCGGGGAACTCGCCGAGCGCGTCGGCGCCACGGTGAAGACCGTCCGCTTCTACTCCGACCGAGGCCTGCTCCCCGAAGCCGCACGCAGCAGTGGCGGACACCGCCGCTACGGCCCCCAGGCACTGGAGCGACTACAGCTGATCCGCTCCCTGCGCACCCTTGACTTGCCCCTGCCGGAGATACGTCGCGTCCTCGACGACGAAGAGGCAGCCGGCCGTGTGCTGGAGGACGCCCTCGACAACCGCCTGCGCGGGCTCGGCGGTGAGCTGAAGGCCCTGCGCTGGCGGGAGGCCGCACTCCACCTGGTGCGCGACTGCCCGCCGGCTGAGCGCGCCGGTCGGCTGAGGCTGCTCGGCGCCCTGAACACCCCGCCGAGCACCGCACCACTGGCCAGGTTCTGGCGCGCGTGGCTGCCGGCACGGATGCCACGCGCGGCGACCGCGGCATTCCTGGAGGCGGCCGTCCCCCAGCCGCCCGACGAGCCGCACCCGACCCAGGTGCTGGCCTTCGCCCGGCTGCACGCCATGACGACGGCCCCCTGCCCGGACGGTCGGCAGCCCCAACCGGACGTGCACCGAGTGGCAGGGGCCGACGGTGCCGTGCTGCTGTACGCGGGCCTCGCCGAAGCATTCGAACTAGCGGCCCCCCACCTGCGCCGGGCACACGATCCCCGTCCAGGTGAGGCCCTGGACGCCTACGTCGCTGCATACGCGAGCGCGTTGCGCAGCCGCGACACCCACGACTTCCGCCGCTCGCTGGCCGCCCGGCTCTCTGCCGAGGCGCGCCTGAACCAGTACTGGGAACTCGCCTCCGTTGTTCTGACCCGGCCGGGCAGCAGTCCCCAGCCGACCCCGGGCTCCGCGGACGACTGGCTGCGTGCGGCACTGCGGCTGGACAACGCCGGAGCCGCATAAGTCCACCGCGCCGTTCCGGCGACGCCAGCACTCAGCCGGTACGGCGCCTCTAGCCGACCTGCCGCCTCTTCGTGCCGAGTTCACTGCTTTCCGTGTCGCCGACCCTGCGTCCAGGGCATTCTTGCGGCGGTCAGCCGGTACAGGGCTGTCAACTCCGTTCGGAGGTGGGGCTGTTGACGGGTGGGACACGGTGGCTGCTGGCCGGCGCGGTGGTGACGGTGGCGTTCATCGTGCCGACGGTGCTGTGCGGGATGTGGCTGCTGACGGCTGTCGTGCCGGACGCGGCAGCGCGCTGGAGCGTGGCGTCCGCGCTGGGGGCGGCGGTGGCCGCGGTGTCCGTGCTGTGGGGGCAGGGCTTCGCCGCACGCCCGGGTGGCGGGAGCGGCACCGCGGGCGGGCCGGCGCGCAGCGTTCAGGCGTCCGGGACGAGGGCCGTCGCGGTCGGAGGGACCGTGCGGGGCAACATCTCCACAGGTGACCGCGGCGTACCGAGCGCGAACCCGCCGGCCGGCGGGCAGGTGCAAGGGGCGCCGGTGACCGCTTCCCCCGAGCCCGATGCCGGGGCAGAGCCGTTGGGGTCGGTGACCGCCTCGGGCGAGCGGTCGGTCGTTGTCGGTGATGCGGTGGCCGGCGACATCGCCACGGGGGATCACCCGTCCGAAGGGGACCGCCGGTGACGAGGTCACGCAGGCCCGCCGGTGATCGGAGCGGTTCCACCCGGGCGTCCGTGATCGCCTCGGGTGACCGGTCGATCGCGATCGACACAGGGGGAGGCCCTTTCCTCGGGGTGGCGAGCTCCGGGGATCACACGACGATCGTCCAGGTGCCCCCGCACGAGCTGCGTCCGCCGGCGTCCGTGGACGCTCCTCCCGCAGTGGTGCGCCTGCCGGCCCTGCATGCCTCGTTCGTCGGCCGGGCCCGTGAACTGGCTCTGCTGGATGAGGCCCTGACCGGTTCGGGGACGGCTGTGGTGCACGCCGTGCACGGGCTTGGCGGGGTCGGCAAGAGCACCCTGGCGGCTCACTGGGCCGGCTTCCGCAAGGAGGTGGACAACCCCGTCTGGTGGATCACCGCCGACTCCTCGGGCGCCCTGGCCGCGGGCCTGGCGGCGCTGGCTGCCGCACTCCAGCCCGCCCTCGCCCGGCTGCCCCAGGACCAGCTCGAGGAGCGGGCCCTGCAGTGGCTGGCCACCCACGACGGGTGGCTGCTCATCCTGGACAACGTCGCCGATCCCGAGGACGTGCAGCCCCTGCTGGCGCACGCCGCCAAGGGCAGGATCCTGATCACCAGCCGTCGCGCATCCGGCTGGCACGACACCGCCGAACCCATCCACCTGGACACCCTCGCCCCCGACGAGGCGCACACCCTCCTCACCCGCATCCTCACCGGTGACGTGACGCGCGCCGCGGCAGACCTGGACGGTGCCGCCGAACTGTGTGCCGAAGTCGGCCACTTGCCGCTGGCCATCGAGCAGGTGGGCGCCTACATCGTCCAGACCGGCATCACCCCGCGCGCCTACCTGCGCCTGCTCGCGGAAGACCCCGCCTACATGTACCGCAAGGCGAAGGAAGGGCACGACAGCGAACGCACCATCGCCCGGATCTGGGCCATCACCCTGGACCGCCTCACCGACACCCCCCTGGCCGGGCACCTCTTGCGCGTCCTGGCCTGGTACGCCCCTCATGCCGTCCCACGCGCGCTCATCGGTCCCCTCGGCAGTGGGCCCGCCGTCGTCGACGCCGTAGGACGCCTGGCCGCTTACAGCATGATCAGCGCCACGGAGGACTCCCTGGACGTGCACCGGCTTGTCCAGGCCGTCACCCGAGCGTCAGACCCCGACGATCCCCACCGCAGGCCCCACGACGTCGTCCGCGCCCGCGAGGCCGCCGTCACCTGCCTGAACGCCGCGCTGCCGACCGCCGTCGACGCTCCGGACCGCTTCTCTGCCTGGCGCCGGCTCATCCCTCACGTCGATGCCCTCGCCCAGCACTCCAGCCCGGACACCGACACCGCTCTCACGGCCTACGTCTTCTGCCGCGCAGGTGCCTTCCTCCAGCACCAGTCGCTCAACCCCCTGGCCACCCCCCACCTCGAACGAGCCGGTCGGGGCTTCAGCCGGCAGCTGGGCGCCCGGCACCCCAACACCCTCACGGCCCGCCATCACCTCGCCCGCGCCTACCAGGACACCGGGGACCTGTCGAGGGCCATCCAGCTCTACCGCCACCTCCTGCACGACTACGAGCAGGTCCGGGGCCCCGGCCACGCAGAGACGCTGATCCTCCGCCGCAGCCTGGCCCAGGCCCTCGCAACCGCGGGTGACCTGGGCAGCGCCGTCCCGATGCTCGAACGCGTGCTGGACGCCCAGGAGTCGCTCCTGGAGGCCGACCATCCTGATGCGCTCACCACCCGGCACACCCTGGCCGACGCCTACGGGCAGATGGGTGACCTCCGCAAGGCCATCAGCCAGTACGAACGAGTGCTGACGGTCTCCGAGGACGTCCTGGGGTCCGATCACCCCGACACACTCGCCACCCGCGCCAACCTCGCCGGCGCCCACGTCTCGACGGATCCCGACAAGAGCATCGACCTGTATGAACGCCTCCTGAACGACCAGGAACGGGTGCTGGGCTCAGAGCATCCGGGAACCCTCACCACGCTGAGCAGTCTCTCCCGTGCCTGCATGGTGAAAGGGGACCTGCAACGCGCCGTCGACCTGTGCGAACGAGGCATGCAGGCACGGGAGAAGACCCTCGGCCCCAGACATCCCGACACGCTCCTGTCGAGGAGCAGTCTCGGTCTGGCCCTCTCCATGGCGGGCGACACGGCCAGGGCGCTCCCTCTGCTCCAGCAGGTCCTGGACCACTGCCTGTCATGTCTGGGAACCGACCACCCCGACACTCTCACCGCCCGCAGCAAACTGGCCGAAGCCCACGCCAGGGCGGGCAACGCGGCACAGGCGGTCCGAACGCACCCGCACTGCCTGCGCGAGACCGAAAGGGTGCTCGGCACGGACCACCCCGACACCGCCACGGCCCGCCACAACCTCGCCGTCGCCTACACGATGGCGGGCAACACGGCCCGGGCCGTCCCCCTGTACGAGCAGACGCTGACCGACCGGATCCGCATACTGGGCGCAGACCATCCCCGGACGAACAGCGTCCGCGTCACTCTCGCCAGGATCCACGCCTCCGCCCGCAACCACCAGCGAGCACTGCTGCTGTTCGAGCAGGCGTGGCGGGAAGCCGAGCGAGCGCTGGGCACCGAGGACCCCGGCACCCTGAGCAGGCTCCGCGACCTCGCCACCGCCCACCTGCAAGCGGGGCAGCCGACACTGTCCATCCCTCTGTACGAGCGTGCCCTGAAGCACTCGACCCGTCTCCTGGGTGATGATCACGTCCAGACCCTCGGGATCCGCAGCAACCTCGCCACGGCACACCAGTCGGCGGGAAACCGACGAGAAGCACTCGACGGACATCAGCGCTCAGCCGCCGAGTGCCGACGCGTGCTCGGGCCTGACCACCCCGATACGCTGGGCGCCCTCAACAACCTGGCGAACGCGCTTGCCCGAGCCGGCCAGAGGAGCAGGGCCATCGAGGTGTACGAACGTCTCCTGACCGATTGCAGGCGAGTGTTCGGCACGGACGACCAGCGGACCGGACGGGTCGCGGCCGGCCTGGCGGCACTGCGGACACTGAGCGATGCACACCGACGATCGGCCCTGCCCTGAGAGTGCACGACCAGTCGCGACCGCCGTCCCGCGAACGAGCTGCGCAACGTCCGTGCCTCAGGTCCCGCGCAGCGAAGACCCCCTGCTTGGGCAGCCCGAAGGGCCATGACAACAGCCTGACCGAGCTCATCCAGCCGTGCAGCGGTCAAGGGTAAGACTTCCCGCCCTGCCGCGCCATCCCCTGCATGACCAGGGATTCGTCCGGCGCAGCCGGGTACCCGGCGGCGGAACTCGGAGCATCCGATCCACGGGGCCGCACCGGCCACGGCCGGCTGAAGCAGAGGAACGATAGCGATGAGCCAGCCCAATCCCATCAAGCGGGCGGCGGACAAGGTCACCGAAGCCATCCAGGGCACCGGCGCAGGGCCGGAGGAAGGAATTCCCGGCAGGCCGGCCCCGGAATCCCCCGGTGTCGCGGAACCGGTGGAGCCGCGTGAGCCACTGCCGCCGAAGCCCGACCAGAGCGGACCCGACACGATGTCGCCCACCGGGCAGGCGACCGGCGCGGCCCAGGCACGCATGGCCCAGTCGGGCGCCCACCTGACGAACGCCCAGGGCACACGGCTCCACGACACCGATCACTCGCTCAAGGCGGGTCCGCGCGGCCCGGTGCTGCTACAGGACCACCACCTGCGCGAGAAGGTCATGCACTTCGATCACGAGCGCATCCCGGAGCGCGTCGTGCATGCCCGCGGCGCGGCGGCGCACGGCGTCTTCAAGAGCTACGGCACCGCCTCCGCCGTCTCGAAGGCGGCGTTCCTGGCGGCGGGCGCGGAGACGCCGGTGTTTGTGCGCTTCTCGACGGTGCTGGGATCCAGGGGCTCCGCCGACACGGTGCGGGACACGCGTGGATTCGCAACCAAGTTCTACACGGACGAGGGCGTCTTCGACCTCGTCGGCAACAACATGCCGGTCTTCTTCGTCCAGGACGCCATCAAGTTCCCGGACATCATCCACGCAGGCAAGCCGCACCCGGACCGGGAGATCCCGCAGGCCCAGAGCGCGCACGACACCTTCTGGGACTTCGTCACCCTGCACACCGAGGCCACCCACCACACCTTGTGGAACATGTCCGACCGTGGCATCCCGCGCTCGTACCGGATGATGGAGGGCTTCGGCGTACACACCTTCCGTCTGGTGGCCGCCGACGGCTCCACGACGCTGGTGAAGTTCCACTGGAAGCCCAAACTCGGGGTGCACTCCCTGGTGTGGGAGGAGGCGCAGATCGCAGGGGGCGTCGACCCCGACTTCCACCGCCGCGACCTCGCCGACGCCATCGAGGCGGGCGCCTACCCGGAGTGGGAGCTGGGCATCCAGACCTTCCCGGACACCCCCGACCAGACCTTCGAGGGCATCGACCTGCTCGACGCGACCAACCTCGTGCCCGAGGAGCTCGCCCCCGTACAGCCGATCGGACTGCTGACGCTCAACCGCAACCCGTCCAACTACTTCGCCGAGACCGAGCAGGTCGCCTTCCACGTCGGCCACCTGGTGCCCGGCATCGACATCACCGACGACCCGCTGCTCGCCGGGCGCCTGTTCTCCTATCTGGACACCCAGATCACGCGGCTGGCAGGCCCGAACTTCTCGCAGATCCCCATCAACCGGCCGCACTCGCCGGTCAACGACATGCTGCGGGACGGCTTCCACCAGAACGCCGTGCACCGAGGCGTCGCACCGTACCGGCCCAACTCGCTCGACGGTGGCTGCCCCTTCCTGGCGGGGGCGGACACCGGGGCGTACGTCGAGACGCCGGTACGGGTGCCGGAGGCGACGAAGGTCCGGGAGGCTCCCGAGTCGTTCTCCGACCACTTCAGCCAGCCGCGCCGGTTCTGGCTGAGCATGAGCGCGGTGGAGCGGGAGCACATCATCGGCGCATACACCTTCGAGCTGGGCAAGTGCTATGAGCAGGCCGTCAAGGAGCGGGCGCTGCAGGTGCTGGCCAACATCGACGGTGAGCTGTGCGCTCGCGTGGCCGAGGGCCTCGGCCTGCCGGCACCCGAGCCGACCGTGCCGCCGGCCGCTGTCGAACCGAGTCCCGCGCTCTCCCAGGTCGGGCAGTCCTGGCCCACCGACGGGCGCCTCATCGGTATCGTCTCCGGCCCGGACGGCGACCTGGACGGCGTACGTGACGTGCGCGAGGCGGTGCTGGGCGCGGGCATGGTGCCGCTGGTCATCGCCCCCACGGGCGGCAAACTGGGATCGGGGGACGACGCGGTGACCGTGCAGCGGACCTTCGCGACCGCACGGTCCATCGAGTTCGACGCGCTGCTCCTGGCCGGGGCACCCGCGGCGGGCGGCGACGCCTACGGCTCCCGCGACGCCAAGGCCTCGCCCACCGGTCTGCCGGGGGCGGTCGATCCGCGCGTGAGCCTGCTGCTGTCGGAGGCGTTCCGCCACGGCAAGGCGATCGGCGCCTGGGCGGGCGGCGACACGGCACTGGAGACGCTCGGAATCACCGCCGACGCACCCGGCGTGGTGGTCGGCCGGGACGGCTCCTCCGTCCTGGAGCAGCTGAAGGAGCTGATGACCGCCCACCGCGTGTGGGAACGGTTCGCCACGACCGCCTGACGTGTGCCGAGCGGTGTTCGGCGGGGTCGAACCGCGTGAGCCGGTGGTCCTCCAGGCTCTCGGGCCCGGTGTTCGCGAGGGCGGGGTAGGCCTTGAGGGACGGGTGGGCGTGAGGGAGGTACGGGGCGAGGCCGCTGGTGTGGTTGATCAGTGGGCCTCGGTCCAGTCCCGCAGTCGACGCCAAGCCGTCACACCGGAGCAGCCCACGGATTCTGCCGGAACGTCGCGCCAGACGACACCGGTTCGCAGCACGTACATCACGCCAGCGAGTGCCACTCGGTCGGGAACGCGCAGGCGCCCGGGGTGGCGACGGCGCCGTTCGGGAGTGGACGGCAGCAGCGGGACCACGCGCTCCCACAGATCGTCGGGATCAAGATCAGCACGCACCAGGACACCACCCTGCCGACCGGGACCGCCAATGACAGGACCCGCAGCTCGACTTGGCGCCCGGAGGGTGTCTGTTGAGGTGGCGGGCACGAACCGGATCAGTCCAGCGACGGCGGGACCCAGGCGTGATGACGCAGGATCATACGTGTGGCGATCCGCGATGGTGTCAGTCGCATCGCCGTGTTCCGCAGGGTGATGGCCAGTGGGTGGGAAAGCCGGTGGCCCATTCTCCCGGCCTGTCGGGCAGCGCGGGCGACGGCTTGGCTGCGGGGCCGGCGCTCGGCGTCGTAGCGGGCGAGTGCGGCCTCGACGGTGGCCTTGGTGCCGAGGGCGGCGGCGAGGGTGACCGCGTCCTCCAGTGCCTGGCAGGCACCCTGTCCGAGGTTGGGGGTCATCGCATGGGCCGCGTCGCCGAGCAGCGCGATCCGACCGACCGCGTATGAGGGGAGCGGGGTGCGGAGTTCGTTCACGTCGTGATGCAACACGGCCTCGGGCCGGGTCGCGTCGAGCAGGGCGGGGATCGGGTCGTGCCAGGTGTGGAACCGTCGGTGCAGTTCGGCCAGCGGGTCGGCGAACCGCGTGCCGGCGGGGTGGCTGAGGACGGCGTGCCACTCGGCCCGCCCGTCGAGGAAGGCGATGTGCCCGAACTCCGTGCCTGGGCCCCAGGTCAGCTCGAAGTCGGCGCGCAGATCGACCGCGTGCTCGGTGATGGCGCGCAGCACCGTCGAGCCGCTGTAGACCGGGCCGGGATGGTCTGGGAAGAGACGGCTGCGGATCTTGCTGCCGATGCCGTCGGCCGCAACAACCAGATCGGCGTTCAGGACCGCGGCGTCGCAGTCGACTTGAACTGGCCCAGGGCCGGTCTGCTCGACCCCGGCCGCCTCCGAGCCGCTTACCAGTGATTCGGCGGGCAGGGAGGCGCGGAGCAGTCGGTGCAAGGCGGAGCGGGGGATGCCCATGATCGGCGTGCCCACCGCCTTCTCCAGCGCCGAGCCGTCCATCCGGGCCAGCCAGCCGCCCCGGGGCGTTCGGGTGCCGCCGCTGTACTGGCCCTGCGATGCATCCCGAACCGCCGCGCCGACCCCGAGTTCGTCCAGTGCCCGCAGGCCGTTGGCGGCCAGTGAAATACCTGCACCCGCGTCCCCGAGCATGGACGCACGTTCAAGGACCGTCACGTCCCATCCGATACGGAACAGACCGATCGCGGCGGCCAGCCCGCCGATGCCCCCTCCGACCACCACTGCCGTGTTCCCCATGCCGGAGCCCCCTTCTTCTACATCTGTAGAAGCGCACCTTATCCCCAGTCACTACGGGTGTAGAAAGGGGCCATGGCTTCAGATCGGCGCACACTTCTGGCAGACGCGGCTCTCGACGTGCTCGTCGACGAAGGGATACGCGGCCTGACCCACCGCGCCGTCGACCGGAAATCCGCCATGCCGCCCGGCACCACCTCGGCCTACTTCCGCACCCGTGCCGCGTTGCTGACCGGACTCGTGACCCGCCTGGTCCAACTCGACCAGGCGGAACTTCAAACGATGGCCGAAGAGCTTCCACCCCTGCGCACCGTCGAGGAGCTGGTGGACGGCATGGCGCTGCTCACCCGACAGCGACTTACCGGCGAGGGCCGCCGTCGCTCGCTCGCCCGCCATGCCTGCGCCGTCGAGAGCGTGCGCGACTCGGAGCTGCGGGAGATCCTCGTCCCCCGCGAGAACGCCGGCCGCGAGGCCGTCCGGCTGTTCCTCACCACGCACGGCGTCACAGACGTCGAGAACCGCACTCACACTCTGCTGACCTGTATCGACGGACTGGTCTTCGACCGACTGGTGAACGGCGGCGAAGTCCAGCGTGAGGCCCTCGACGGCCTGGTCGCCGCTGCGCTGCGTTAGGACCCAGGCGTCCACGGTCCTGCTCGAACCGGCCGACAGAATCAGCTGACTCCGCCGCCCACGAACCTCATCCTGAAGCGATCAGTTAGTCCCAGTGACATCAGCGCCCGGCCGCTCAACCGGCCGAGCCGAGGAAGAAGGAGAAGCCAGCATGGCGATTCAGCGGATGGACAACGTCGGCATCGTCGTCGAGGACATGGACGCCGCCATCGCGTTCTTCGTGGAACTCGGTATGGAACTGCAGGGCACGGCGGAGGTCGAGGGCCCCTTCGCCGACCAGTGCACCGGACTCGACGGCGTCCGCTGTGACATCGCGATGCTCCGCACCCCGGACGGTCACAGCCGGCTCGAACTGGCGAAATACCACAGCCCTGCGGTGATCAGCGCCGGGCCGCGCAACCGGCCGCACAACGTCCTGGGCACGCACCGCGTCATGTTCGCCGTCGACGACCTCGAGGACACCGTGGCCCGCCTGCGCCCTCACGGCGCCGAACTCGTCGGCCGGATCGCCCGGTTCGAGGACAGCTATCTGCTCTGCTACCTCCGCGGCCCGGGAGGCATCATCGTCGGACTCGCCGAACAACTGCGCTGAGGAGAACGCGTCACCGGCCGGTGCAGGCGGCTGCGGAATGGGTACCTGCGTCCGGCGGCCCGTCGACAGCGGGCTCTGAAGGGTGTGCGCGTGGGAAGCGGGGAGATCCAGGTGGGACTGCGCGAGGTGCGGGACGCCCGGGCGTTTCGAGGTTGTGCCCGGATTCTGGCGGGCCGCTACCGCCTGGACGGGCTGATCGGTTCAGGCGGTGCGGCTGACGTCCACCGCGGTTTCGATCTGAGACTGCGGCGGCCGGTCGCGGTGAAGGTCTTCCGCCCCGGCAGCGGCTTCGACACGGAGGAGGCTTTCCGGAGCGAGGCCGAGATCATCGCCCGGTTGCAGCATCCGGGCCTGGTGACCGCCTTCGACGCCGGACACCATGATGGCGAAGCCTTCCTGGTCATGCAGCTGATCGACGGACGTACCCTGAAATCCCGCATCTGTGAGGGCACTCTGACGTGCGAGGCCGCAGCCGCACTCGGCGCGGCACTGGCGGAGGCTCTGGCTCACGCCCACGAGGAGGGGATCGTCCACCGGGATGTCAAACCGTCCAACATCATTCTGGATTCCTCCGGACACCCCCATCTGACGGACTTCGGCATCTCCCGGCTGCTCGATGCGACCACCCGCACCGCCACCGGCGCCCTGACCGGCACGGCGGCCTATCTCGCTCCCGAACAGGTGCTGGGCCGGCCCGTCGGCCGCCCCGCCGACATCTATGCTCTCGGCTTGGTCCTCCTCGAAAGCCTCACCGGTCGACTCGAGTACGACGGTGGACCTTTGGAGGCCGCGATCGCGCGCCTGCACCGGCAACCGGCCCTCCCGGAGTTCCTCCCCGACGGATTCGCCACCCTCCTGCGGGACATGACCAGCCTGGAAGAAGACGTTCGTCCCAAGGCGGCCGACTGCGCCCAAGCCCTGACCCGTCTCGCCGAGACAGGCTCGGCAGACTCCCCCGCAACCGTTGCCCGCCCCGTGCTGAGCGCCGTACCTTCCACGGTCGCGCATCACGCCGACAGCACACACCGCAGTCCGTCGCCCGCCGTGTCGGCGCCCACGAGCCTGAGCACCTCAAGAGGCCTTGCCGGAGGGATGTCCCGGCCCGCGACCCCACACGGCCGCATCCGGGCGCGGGGCGTGGCGGCTGCACTGGCCGCCCTTCTCGCCGGCGGCCTGGTGGTCACCGAAGGCTTCTCACAGCACGACGCCACAGGCGAAGCGGCCCCGTCCGCCCCCGATCCGGTCGCCCCCTCCACACCGCCGGAATCGGCCGCTCACCACGATGACACGCCCTCCGCATCGACGCCCCCGCCTTCGCCCAGCCCCTCCGTCTCAGGCCGGCCGATGAGCGATTCCGTACGCGTGCGCAGCGCTCGTCCGCCCTCGGACAGCACGGATCCCGCCCCCGGCCGGGCCGCCGCTCACAGCACTTCTGAGCAGGCCGCGGCCCCAGCGGAGACGAACGGCAGAGCGCATCCCCACGGCCAGGCCCCGGGAGAAGGCCGTCAGAACCAGAAGGGCAAGAAGGCGGCACCCGCCAGGTAGGAAGCCGTAGGACGCCCCTCCGGGACGGCCCGGTTCGGCCAGGACTCGGTCACGGGGGTGGCGTGTCTCGTCGTACGAGGAGGTGACTCACCTCGTACGACATCTCGTTCGTTCCCGTTTGTGGTGCGGGGTGATATCGCCCGGCGCACACGGAGAGGTTGACGATGAGGTAGGCGTGCCAGCTGTGGCCCACACCTCGTCCGTCGGCGAAGACCGGTAGGCCGTTGAGCCACCAGTCCACTGAGCGGGTGCCGAAGACGGTACGCAGGTCCACCCAGGCGCCAGGGTGGACTGCCTGGTCGTGGTGGTAGCGATGGGTGCCCCGCACATGATTGGTGAATTCGAGGAGCTCGGGGTTGTCCGGGTGATATTCGAAAACGTCGATTTCCTGGTCGCCGTCGCGCCAGGTCCAGATGGCGGGCCAGGCGCCGATCTCCTTCGGCAGACGTACCCGGGCTTCCAGAACATCCCCCGCACGGACCGTGAAGCCTTCCTCACTTCCCTCGGTAGTGAGCAGCCCGGTGTTCCACCGCCCGTCCTGCCGTCGTCTGGCGTGGAAGACACCGGAGCGGCTGTATGCGGCGTCGGCCGTCAGGTGGTCGAGTTTGTCATCGCGCGGATTGACCGGGCCTCCACCGGGATAGGCCCAGGAACGGCCTGCGACCCATTGGGCGGTGGACGTGAAATCGGCGGTGAAAACGACCGGTAAGGGTGCTGTCATGGCGAATGGCTTACCGGTTGGTGGCCGGATATGCGCCTGAACCACTCACTCGGTCCACGGCCATGTGGTTCATGGTGCCGCGGCGGTTTCCCACCTGCGTCCCGCCCGCACCGAGAACCGATGTGACATCGAGGACTTCGCAACCTACGTCCGGTACCCCGTCGGTCCGGGCACCGCGCACGCGGCCGTTCCTCCGGGAAGCCGACCGCGATGGTCGGCGACGAGACGGTAGACGCCGTGAGCAGCCCAGCGCACGGGCGGCAGGGTGAGGAGGGCGCCGGCGACGGACCACACGCCGCCCGCGCTCAGCAGGATCTTCGCGACGGCCTGTGCTCCGCCGTACACGCGCCCGTCGGGCGTCACCCACAGGGCCTCGTGGCGGGCACGCTCCGCAGTGACGCCGAGCGATGCGAGATCCGCGTGCTGCCATGCCACGACCTCGCACCGGGGCCGCACCAGACGCTGGACGACGCCCACCGACGTGGTGCAGAAGCCGCAGTCCCCGTCGAAGATCAGCACTGGTCGCATGCGCACCCCTCCATCGTGCCGCACCCGCATGCGCACCCGCAGGGGAGGGGCCTCCGGTGATCGGGACACCTGTCATCGCCGACTCGTGGTTACCCGCAGAAACCCTTTCCCCACGGCCCCTCTTCCTCCACTATGAGCCGTCATACCCGCCGGTAAGTCAGGTTCCCGAGCGGGCCGCAAGGCTGCAAGGAGGCGGCGGGATGGCTCGGGCCGATGACAAGGACCGTGGCGGTGTGGAGCCCGGTCACGGGATGCACGCCGACGCGCCCGACACGCGGCTCGCCGAGCTGCTGCGCGCCGATACGGTCTCGGCGTTCCCAGCGTTGCAGGAACTGCGCGCCCGCCATCATCCGCACGTCCTCGCCTACGCCCGGCTGTGCAGCCCCAACGAGTCCATGGCGAGGCAACTGGCCGCCCAGGCGTTCACGCTGGCCGCCCGGCAGGCCGCCCGCGGCATCGACCCCGGACTGCCCTGGCGCCACCGGCTCCTTCTGCTGGTCGCCCGGTCGGCCGGGACCTGGGCCGAGGACGGGCGGGCGGCCGGTCTGGACGCGGGGCTGCTGCTCGTCCTGAACACGACCGGCCCGTCCGGTGTGCTCCCCGCCATGCTCACGGCGTTCCAATCCCTGCCTTCCCGCACTCAGGGCCTGCTCTGGTACGGGATCGTGGAGCAGGAGCCCGCCGAGCGGACGGCCGCCCTCCTCGGTCTGACCCGGGAGGACGTCACCTACGGAACGGACCCGGCGCTGCAACAGCTGGCCCGTGCATGCCTGCGCACCCGCCTCGCCGCCTCCGAGGACCCGGACTGCCCCGACTTCGGCCGCCTCATCGAGGAGTCCGTACGACCTGACAACCCCCGTGACAGCGCCGATCTGCATGCCCACACGGCGCGCTGCCCGCACTGCACGACGGCGCACGCGGAGCTGTCTGCCCTGCGGGACGCACCGCGCACGGCGCTGGCGGAGGGACTGCTGCCGTGGGGCGGCACGGCGTACGCGGCGGCCGAGCGGGAGGCCCGGGGCGCCGCCGTCGGGCGGACCCCTCCCGGCCGTGCCGGAACCGGCCGGGTTCCGGGTGATCGGGGAGGGGCTCCGGATCGCCGGCGCACCGTGCTGGTGTCGGCGGCGCTCGGGGTGGCCTTGCTGCCGCTGGTGCTGTTGCTGACCGCGCAGGGCGGATCCCCGTCGCAGGACCCGGCGGGCGCGGCGGGCGCACCGGTGAGCGTGCCGCCGACGGAGGTCGCGGTGACGGTGACGGCAACCGTGTCGGCGAAGCCGAACTCGCCCTCACCGTCGCCGGCTTCGCCCTCGCCGTCGCGGAGCTCGAAGGCCCCGGCAAGAACCCCGTCACCGACGAGGACGACGAGCCCGAAGCCCTCGCCCTCCTCCGCGCACCCACCCGCAGGCTCGTTCGCCCAGGTCGTGAACGTCGGGTCGGGGCTGTGCCTGGACGTGGACGGCGCCTTCTCCGACGGGACCGATGTGATCACGGCTCCCTGCTCCCCGTCGCGCACACAGCGCTGGCGCGTCGACGACGACCGCGGGGTGCTGCAGTCGGCCGCGGATTCCGGCTTCTGCCTGGACAGCCGGGGAGCGACGCACCGGGGTGTCGGAATCTGGAGCTGCGACTCGGTGGAGGGCCGCAACGGCCGGAACCTGATGTTCGTGGTGGACGAGGAAGGCCTGATCCGCCCCGCCATCGCCGTCGGGACGGCCGTGACCCCGGATGGGGGCGCCGGGGACGGACTGTCGCTGGAGCCGGCGTACGGGGGCACCGGGCAGCGGTGGCGGGCAGGGGCCGCCTGATCCGACGGAGGTGTCAGTGGCCGACGGCAAGCCCACCGGTGAGCCTGCCGTGAAGGTCGGCGCTGGGGTCGTTCAGGCCGGTGATCTCGACGGTCTTGCCGCGCTGGGCGTACTTCGCCGCGATCCCGTCGAGGGCGGCTACAGAGGAGGCGTCCCAGATGTGGGCCGCGCTCAAGTCGATGACGACCTTCTTCGGATCGGTGGCGTAGTCGAACCGGCCGACGAGGTCGTCGGAGGAGGCGAAGAACAGCTCGCCGGTGACCCGGTAGACGACCGAGCTGCCGTCGGGGTCCTTGACGGCGGTGACCTCGGCCAGGTGGGCGACGCGCCTGGCGAAGACGACCATGGCGGTGACGGAGCCGACGACGACGCCGATGGCGAGGTTGTGGGTGGCGACCACACAGACGACGGTGATCACCATGACGGTGATCTCCCCGGCGGGCATCCGCTTGAGCGTCCTGGGCGCTATGGAGTGCCAGTCGAAGGTCGCGAACGACACCATGACCATGATGGCGACGAGCGCGGCCATGGGGATGTCGGAGACGACCGGGCCGAAGACCACGCACAGCACCATCAGGAACGCGCCCGCGAGGAAGGTCGACAGCCGGGTGCGCGCACCGGAGACCTTCACGTTGATCATCGTCTGGCCGATCATGGCGCATCCGCCCATGCCGCCGAAGAAGCCGGTGACGACGTTGGCGATGCCCTGGCCGATGGACTCGCGGGTCTTGTCGGAGTGAGTGTCGGTGATCTCGTCGACGAGCTTCGCGGTCATCAGCGACTCCATCAACCCGACCAGGGCCATGGCGAACGCGTACGGCGCGATGGTCGTCAGCGTGTCCAGGGTGAAGGGCACGTCGGGCAGGCCCGGCACCGGCAGGGACGACGGCAGCTCGCCCTTGCCGCCCACCGTCGGGACAGCGATGCCCGCTGCCACCGTGATGACGGTGAGGACGACGATCGAGACGAGCGGCGCGGGGATCAGGGTGGTCAGCCTCGGGAAGAACACCAGGAGTGCGAGGCCGCCGGCCATCAGCGGGTAGACCGGCCAGGGGACACCCCGCAGCTCGGGGATCTGGGCCATGAAGATCAAGACGGCCAGGGAGTTGACGAAGCCGACCATCACCGAACGCGGAATGAACCGCATCAGCTTCGCCACGCCGAGAGCACCGAGGATGATCTGGAAGACGCCGGCCAGGATGACGGCGGCGACGAGATGGCCGAAGCCGTGCTCCCGGTTCAGCGGGGCGATCACCAGGGCCACGGCGCCGGTGGCAGCGGAGATCATCGCCCGTCGGCCGCCCACGATCGCGATGGTCACGGCCATGGTGAAGGACGCGAACAGGCCGATGGCCGGGTCCACACCGGCGATGATCGAGAACGAGATCGCCTCGGGGATCAAGGCGAGCGCCACGACCAGACCCCCGAGGACCTCGGTGCGCCAGACCTTCGGGTCGGAGATCCAATCGGGCATCGGACCGCGCAGGCGCGCGGCCGGGGACACGGCATCGGCGGAAGCAGACAAGAGGGACAGACCTGTCGGGTCGGGCACACCCTCCGGCAGGCCGGGGTGTGCGGGGAGAGGTGAGCGCCGGGTCGGCACCCCGCGGGTCGGCTGCGCCGGATGCGCAGCCGCAAGTCGGGGAGGAGCCGGGCCTGTCCGGAAGTGCGGCCGGGCTCACATCCGGGATCGAAGCGTCACGGCGGGCAGGCGGCGGCGTCGGGCGTCATGGGCTCGCGCACGCTTCTCTCCTGAAGGAGCCGGATCTTCGCCGGAGCGCCATAGGCCCCGACATGACAACGGCGGAGCAGCGGCATCCCGCCTCACACCACCGTCGACTCTACCCTGACGCCGGAGCACAGGTCGGCGGCAGCCCTGCGGCCGACCCGGCGGGGGAGCCCCGGGCCGGCCGGTTCATCAGGTGCCGGTGGTGCCGCGGTGGGTGTTCAGCAGCTCATGGCCCACCTGTGGGAGTCACCCCGGTCGTTGGCGACGCCGTTCCAGTTGACCTCCTGGCCGGGAGCGAGGCAGATGGTCATGTCCCCGCGCTGCCCGGCGCTCTCGAACACCTGGACAAAGCTGGGGATGCCGGGACCCACGATTCCGTGGTTGGCCCAGGAGGAGTCGGTGTCGGCGATGTAGCCCTCCCACCAGCCGTCGTCGCCCGACCAGTTGGCGCGCTGCCCCTGGAAATCGACGTTCTCCCATGCGCAGAAGTGGCCGCTGGGGCAGTCCGCGGCCGATGCCGTGGCGGCGGTGGTGAGGGGGCTGCCGGCGGCGAGGAGCAGCGTGGCGGCCAGGAGGGCGGGCTTCTTCATCGGTTGGTGCCTTTCTCATGTGCGGACCGGAGGATGGTTCGGGCGGTGCGGACGGCGTGCGCCCGCAGTTCCCGGTAGGCGGTCCGCTCGCCTGCCGGAGCCCTGCTCTTGAGGTTGTTGACGGTGGTCGAGGCGCGGAACCAGCGCTCCTGGTCGCCGTAGAGGCGCTGCTGGGCCCGGGCCAGGCAGCCATCGGTGTGCTGGCGGACCTCGGGGCCGCCGGGCAGGGTGAGGGAGAGCTCGGCCCGGCCGGTCCCGAACAGCGCGTCACTGACCCGGCTCTGCTCCTCGGCGTCGGGCGGGCGCTGTCCCGGACGCGGTGGGGTCAGGCCCTGGCGGGACAGACAGCGGTCGGTCAGCAGGAGCTGGGCGGCCCTGACGGTGTCGTCGTCGCCGAGCGAGGGGGCTTGCGGGGCCGTGCAGGCGGTCACGACGCACAGTGAGACGAGGAACGCGACGGCCGTCGCGCGGCGCGGGTGCGTAGGCATGGAAGAGCTCAGGCCGTCCGGCGGTCCGGCGGCGTGCAAGACAGCGCAGGGAAGATCGATCGCATGATCAACTCAACGGGAGCAGACGGGCCGCAGGACACGGCGGAGGCCGGTCCTTCACTCCAGGGGGCGGCGCTCGGGGGGCAGTACCCCGCGCGGGTAGCTCCGCCCGGGCGCCCGCTGACGTCGAGGGCACGCAATGTTCCCAGCGCGGCGAAGTCGCGCCGCCTGACCGCCTCCACCGCCGCAGTCGGTGCTCTCGCCGCCGCGGCCCCTCTCACTGTCATGGCCGACAGCGCGGCAGCCATCGTCAACCGGACGGACTCCACCGAGAGTTGTCGGAAGGCCGTAAACCGCCCCACCAGGTGTCGCGCAACGCGGCCCGGTCCGGGCCCCGCTCCTCGCGAGAGGAACGCGGCCCGGACCGGGCGGTGTGGGTGGTGGCCGTGCGTCAGCCCCGGGTGAGGCGGACCGCCACCGTCTCGCCGACCGTCACCGGCCGGCTGTAGTCCGGATCCGTCGCCGTCGCCCGGCCCTCGACCTCGACATCCCCCTTCTGGAAGGGGACCGAGCCGGTCGGTACGGCCTTACCGGTCCAGGCGACCGGGGCGCCGGGGGTGCAGGACACCGACGTGGAGAAGGAACCGCGGATGAGATCACGCTTCTTCACCTGCGTGACGTCGCCCGCCACGGTCACCTGCACCGGCTTGTTGCAGCTCACCGTGCCGTTGATGGTGGCCTTGCCGTTGAGGGAACTCGCGGTGCCGGCCAGGGCGATGTCGAGGCCGAGGCCGAGTTCCGCCGGCGGGGCCGGGTTCTCGATGTGGACCTCGCCGCGCGCGGCCGCGGTGCCTCCCTCGCAGTGCTGTACGAAGGTGGCGTCGAGCTTCTTCACGTAGCCCTGGGGACCGAACTCCACCGCCGAGATGGTGAAGGTGCCGGTGAGCTGGTTGCAGCCCCGGCCGTTGCCGCTGAGCGACAGGCCCGGTTCGGTCCCTTCGTTGAACGGGTAGCGGGTGGCTCCCGTGTAGGTCCCGGGCGTCAGGGTCTTGCCGGACGGCGCTCCGAGGTTCAGGGTCCACCAGTCGCCGTTCGCTCCGTCGACGGAGACGGTGACCACCCTGTTGCCGGTGTCGCCGGAGACGTTCATGCGGTCCTGGGACGCCGTCGCGTAGGCGTGGGACTGGCCGCCGCTGATGTAGTCGCCCTCGTCGCCGCCGAAGCTGAGGGAGCCGTCGGTGACCGGCAGGGCGTGCGCCTCGGCACCGGAGAGCAGGCCGGTGGTGCCGGTGGCCATGGCCAGTGCCAGCGCGAGGGTGGCGGTGGCACGCGCAAGCACGCGTCTGGGCAGGCTGAGATTCATGGATGTTCCCCCCTGGTGAGATGGCATGAGTCCCCGTTCGCCGTGAGTCTGCCAACCAGAATGATCTGCGACAACTGTGTTACCGGCGGGGGCAGTTGATGTTTCGGCCAACATCCGGTGACCGGCCTGGCGAATGGGGCGGAGAGTGTTCAGTGCTCGCAGAGGGAGAATTCTCGTTCGTAGAGCTGCTCGTTGTGTTCGTCGACGAAGAACGTGCGTTCCTTCATGAGCTGTTCGCGGTGGCTCCTGGCCTCGTCGAGCGTCATCGTCGATGTGCCGGCCCACGGTGCTCGTCATCCGGGTCATCGAGTGCCGCCCGGAAACCCAGCCGGCTCCCGGTGATGTTCTCGCTGTCCCAGTAGTAGATGCCGGTGGAGACGATCCGCTCGTTCAGCATTCCCTCGACATGCCAGGATCCGCCGCGGTACTCGGGCTTGTCCGGGGTGAGGCGGAGGGTGGCGAGCTTGACGGTGACCTGGACACGGCGGCCGCGCAGGCCGACCCGGGCGGATGCGTCGGGCCGCTCGGGCGGGGTGAAGGCCGGGGCGTCCGGGAGGACGGGGCGGCGGTTCTCCCACCAGTCGTCCTGGGCCACTTCCCAGGCGCGGAGGGCTTCGGTATAGGCCCCGTCGTCACCGTAGGAGGCCTTGTCCGAGTACTCCGGCTCCGAGTCGTACCAGCCGTAGGGATCGGCCTCGATCCGCAGGGGCCGCGGATGGCGCAGATCGGTGAGCACGTTCTCCAGCAGCGGGAGCATGCGCACGAACACGTCCGGCAGGGCGCCGGCCAGTTCACGGTGCTTCTCGGGGTGGACGTTGTTGACGTACGAGGCGAAGGTGACATCGCCGTTGTCGCTGACGTCGACGTCCGTGGGCAGCCACTGGTACGTCTCCGAGAACTCGTACGTCGAGTAGCGGTTCGTCGGGTTCTGCCATGCCCGCTCAGGGCGCGCCGCTCACCCCTCTCACCAGACAGAACAGAGAGGGGTGAACCAGATCCAGTACCTGGCCGTCGGAGCCGGGATGCCAGTCCAGTTCCGCGTCGGGCACCTGTTCCAGGACCTGAACGTCAGGGGACTGACACCGCTGCCGAGGACAAGGCGCCAGGGCGCCGGGCGGGCACGGCGGAACGGCACCCTTGACCGGGAACGCCCGGCGGGGCCCGCCGCCGGCGCGGGCCCCGCCGGGATCGTGCATCCGGTCAGGCGGTCGCGGGCCGGGGCCGGTCGAGGACGGGTTCGAGGCGCACGACGATGCCCTTCGAGGTGGGCTGGTTGCTGATGTCTGCCACGCTGTCGAGCGGCACCAGGACGTTCGTCTCCGGGTAGTAGGCGGCGGCCGAGCCCTTGGCGGCCGGGTAGGGCACGACCTCGAAGTCCTCGGCCCGGCGCTCCGAGCCGTCGGCCCAGACGCTGACCAGATCGACGTGATCGCCCTGAGCGAGGCCGAGTTCGGTCAGGTCGGCCGGGTTGACGAGCACGACGTGGCGGCTTCCGTGGATGCCGCGGTAGCGGTCGTTGTCGGTGTAGGGGATGGTGTTCCACTGGTCGTGCGAGCGCAGCGTCTGCAGCAGCAGGTGGCCCTCGGGCGCCCGGGGGACCACGCGCTCGTTGCTGGTGAACAGGGCCTTGCCGACCTTGTTGTTGAAGACGCCCTCGTTGACCGGGTTGGGCAGTTGGAAGCCCCCGGGGCGGGTCACCCGTGCGTTGAAGTCGTGGAAGCCCGGCACGATGCGGGAGATGCGGTCGCGGATCGTTCCGTAGTCGCCCTCGAACGTGTCCCAGGGAATGTCCGCCTTGCCGCCCACGGTACGGCGGGCGAGCCGGCACAGGATGGCGACTTCGCTGAGCAGCAGCGGGGAGGCCGGTTCGAGGCGGCCTTGGGAGGTATGCACCTCGCTCATGGAGTTCTCGACGGTGACGAACTGCTCGCCGTCGGCCTGCATGTCACGCTCGGTGCGTCCCAGAGTCGGCAGGATCAGCGCGGTGTCGCC
This sequence comes from Streptomyces sp. SID5643, assembly GCF_009872555.1. NCBI lineage: Bacteria > Bacillati > Actinomycetota > Actinomycetes > Kitasatosporales > Streptomycetaceae > Streptomyces > Streptomyces sp. SID5643. The sequence goes on along the minus strand of NZ_WWIC01000099.1, from coordinate 36,348 downwards.
GCAGACGGTGTGCGAGCGGTTGAGCTTGGTGGAGATGTGGGCGGTCAGCCGGCAGGAGCGCATCGCCTCCTCGGTGGCCTCGCTGTCGGGTGCGGCGCGGACGAAGTTGCCGGCCAGGGCGAGGAAGACCTTGACGCGGCCCTCGCGCATCGCCTTGATGGAGTCCACCGAGTCCAGGCCGTGGGGGCGCGGCGGATCGAAGCCGAACTCCTTCTGCAGGGCGTCGAGGAACGTGTCCGGCATCTGCTCCCAGATGCCCATCGTGCGGTCGCCCTGGACGTTGCTGTGGCCGCGTACCGGGCAGGCACCGGTACCGGCGCGGCCCAGGTTGCCGCGCAGCATCAGAAAGTTGACGATCTCCCGGACGGTGGGAACGCCGTGCTTGTGCTGGGTGATGCCCATCGCCCAGCAGACGATGACCCGTTCGCTGCCGACCACCTCGTCGCGGACCTTCTCGATCTCCTCACGGGTCAGCCCGGTCGCCGTGCGTACGTCGTCCCAGTCGACGGTGCGCACGTGCCGGGCGAACTCCTCGAAGCCGGTGGTGTGGGCGTCGATGAAGTCGTGGTCCAGGACGGAGCCGGGCGCCGCGTCCTCGGCCTCCAGCAGGAGGAGGTTGAGGGCCTGGAACAGAGCGAGGTCGCCGCCGGGCTTGATGTGCAGGAAGCGGTCGGCGATCTGGGTGCCGCGTCCGAGGACCCCGCTGGGCTTCTGCGGGTTCTTGAAGCGCCGCAGCCCCGCTTCCGGCAGCGGATTGACCGCCACGATCCGGCAGCCGTTGCGCTTGGCCTCCTCCAGGGCGGTGAGCTGACGCGGGTGGTTGCTGCCCGGGTTCTGTCCGACGAGGAAGATCAGGTCGGCGTGATGGAGGTCGGTGAGGCTGACGGTGCCCTTGCCGGTCCCCAGGGTCTCGCTCAGTGCGAAGCCGCTGGACTCGTGGCACATGTTGCTGCAGTCCGGCAGGTTGTTGGTGCCGAAGGCCCGGGCGAAGAGCTGCAGGACGAAGGCGGCCTCGTTGCTGGCACGGCCGGAGGTGTAGAAGACGGCCTCGTCGGGAGAGTCCAGCGCTTTCAGTTCCTGCGCGAGGACGCCCAGGGCGTCGTTCCAGCTGATGGGCTCGTAGTGCTCGGAGCCGGGCCGCTTGATCATCGGCTCGGTGAGCCGGCCCTGCTGGTTGAGCCACATGTCGGAGCGGGCGGCCAGATCGGCAACGCTGTGTTCACTGAAGAAGTCGGCGGTGATCCGGCGCGTGGTCGCCTCGTCGTTGATGTGCTTGGCGCCGTTCTCGCAGTACTCGTTGCGATGGCGCCGGCCCGGGGCCGGGTCCGCCCACGCGCAGCCGGGGCAGTCGATCCCGCCCACCTGGTTCATGGCCAGCAGATCCACCCCGGTCCTGCGCGGGGAGGTCTGCTCCAGGGAGTACTCCAAGGCGTGCACGACCGCGGGGACGCCGGCCGCCCACTTCTTCGGCGGTGTCACGGAGAGCATGGTCTCCGGCTCCTCACCGGGCGGGTTCTGCATCGGTTCGCCTTTCTCTCGCCGGGTCCCGCACACCGGTCAGCCGACGGGCCACTGGGCCACGCGGCTCCTGGGCGGTTCCGGATGGTCGTGCTGCACGCGGCCGTTGCGGATGGTGCCCCGCCAGGCCCCGCCCTCCTGCCCCAGACCTTCGATGAACCCCTTGAAGTTCATGAGCTCCCGGCGCACCGGCCGGGCCGTCAGCCGGGCGGCCCTGGACGAGCGGGTGAGGATCCTCGCGGCTCCCCGCGGTTCCAGGAGCATCCGGACGGTGATCGCGGTGCCGCCGGACTCCGTCGGCCTGAACTCGACCTCTCCCTGATGGGAGGGGTGCTGTTCCAGGCCGCGCCAGGCCAGGTAGGCGTCGGGGTCCTGCTCCACGATCTCGACCTCGAAGCGGTGACGCAGGGGTCCGTAGCCGATGGTCCAGGCGGTCACGGTGGGCCTGATCTGCTCGACTCCCTGCACCACGGTCGAGAACCGCGGGAAGGCCTTGAACTGCGTCCACTGGTTGTACGCCGTTCGCACCGGCACCGTGACCTCGACCGTCTCCTCGACGTGCCGCTGCCGCAGCGGACGTCGCCGCCCGACGCCGGCACCGTCCGTGCGCGTTCCCGGCGTGTTCGGCACGGCCTGCGGAGCGTCGTCCTTGTGCGCCATCATGGTCTCTCTTCCGGGGCGAGGCAGCCCGGCGGCATCCGGGCACCCGGCCTGCCCTCGCAGGGCAGGTCTCCTCTCCCGGTTCCCCTATCGGGCAAGTCGAGTCACACCGGTGCCCGCGGATCCCGTGGGGTCGCCGGCCTGGGGGAAGGCGGGCCGGTCGCGAGGCCGTCCTGAGGCGGCTGAGGCGGGGTGGCTCAACCGCGTGCCCGAAGCAGGCTGCCCGCGCTCCGGGCTCGCCATGACGTCCGCATGCACGCCCTCGCCCCACCCGTTACCGTGAATCACGTGCGTTGCGCCCCTGCGGCAACCCGACTGCCGGGCATCCGGACCCAGTGATGGGCCAGAGCCGTCCGACACCTGCCGACTCGCCCCGTCCACGACGACGCTCAGGACGGTCCATCCTGCCCGTGCTCGTCCCCATCGCGGCTCTGATCGTGGCGGCGGTAGCCGTCGGATCGTGGCTGCAGTTCACCGAGCGGCAGGCGGTGGACGTGGTGCACATCACCGGCTCCTCGGCAGCCGACCGGGTGGATGTGGAGGCCGTCGTCCAGAGCGTCGACGCCGCGAACAGAGAGCTGGTCCTGCGCGTCTGGGTGACCCCGCGCGGGGGCCTCGGAGAGGCGGGCGGGGCGGCCCCGGCGGCCGATCTCAGCCTCCAGACCTCGGGGTCGACCCTCAGCGACCTGAAGTTCGCGGCGCATGAGCGGCTCCCGACGAGTGACGTGCAGGTCGCACTCACCGGCGGATCGATCAGCGACTACCCGTTCGACACCTACGAGACCGACATCGCCTTCCGGGCGGAGATGGGCGGCGAGCAGGTGCCGGTACGGATGCTGTTCTCCAACCACGACACGCTCTTCTCGATCTCCGCGGAACCCGCGCCCGCCCGGCAGGAGGCCGTCGCGGCGCTGGGGCTGTCGAGATCGGGCAGCCTGCTCGTCTTCGCGGTCTTCATGATGGTGGTGATGTGGGCGCTGGCGGCATCCGTACTCATCGGGGCCTGGTACCTGACGACCAGCAGCGAGGGACTGGTGTGGCCAGGACTCGCCTGGATGGCCGCCACCCTGTTCGCCCTCGCCGCGTTCCGCAACACCGCCCCCGGAACACCCCCGATCGGCTGCGTGCTCGACTGGTTCGCCTTCCTGTGGGCCGAGTCCATCATCGCCCTGTGCCTGATCACCGTGGTCCTCACCGGCGCCGGCAAGGCCCTTCGCCACACAGCGCCGCCCACGTAGTGCTCTGCCCGGCCTGCTGCCGCTCACGTGCGGGCTCGCCTTCGATGCGGTGCTGCATCTTCTGGACGGAGACGTGTGCGCCAGGTGACCGGTGACCGGTGACCGGTGACCGAGCGTGCATCGCACGGGGCGGGGGACACGAGGCGGTATGGCGAGAAGAGTCGGGAACAGAGTGTCGTCGGAGCCGGTGGAGCAGGGCGGAGCACAGGAGGGAGCGGCGCTCAAGCGCGCCTTGACGACCCCGCTGCTGTACTTCTTCATCCTGGGCGACGTGCTCGGCGCCGGCGTGTACGTCCTGATCGGCCAGGTCGCGGCCGACGCCGGGGGAGCGGTCTGGGTGCCGCTGGTCGTCGCACTGCTGCTGGCACTGCTGACCGCTGCCTCCTACGCCGAGCTGGCGACGAAGTATCCCCGGGCGGGCGGGGCCTCCCACTACACGACCCGCGCTTTCGGACCGTTCGCGGGATTCATCGCGGGCTTCTGCATGCTGGCCGCCGGCGTCGTCTCCGTGGCCGCGCTCGCCCGCGGCTTCGGCGGCGACTACTTGTCAGCCTTCGTGACACTGCCCGTGGGGCTTGTGGCCGTGCTGTTCCTGGCCCTTCTCGCCCTGGTGAATGCGCGGGGTATCAAGGAGTCGACCCGCGCCAACGTCGTCGCCACCGTCATCGAAGTGGGCGGACTGGTCGTGATCGTCGTCCTCGGCGCGTGGCTGCTGCTCCGCGGTGACGGCGACGCCGGGCGGCTCATGCAGCTGGGCACGCCGGAGAAGGGGGCGGCGGCGGCCGTGCTGAGCGGCTCGGTCCTGGCGTACTACTCCTTCGTCGGGTTCGAGACGTCGGTGAACGTCGCCGAGGAGACCCGCGACCCCCGGCGCTCCTATCCGCGCGCCCTGTTCGGCGCCCTGGCCACCGCCGGGGCCGTGTACGTACTGGTGGGCATCGCCGCGTCCGCAGCGGTGCCGACCGCCCGGCTCGCCGGGTCGAGCGGGCCACTGCTGGAGGTCGTGGAGGAGGCGGGCGGCGTGCCGTCCCGCCTGTTCAGCGCGATCGCGCTGGTCGCCGTGGCCAACGGCGCGCTGCTCACCGGCATCATGTCCTCACGCCTGGCCTACGGCATGGCGAAAGACGGACTGCTGCCCGCCGCGCTGACCAGGGTGCTGCCGCGCCGTCGCACACCGTGGGTCTCGATCGCGGTCACCACGCTGCTGGCGATGCTGCTGGCGCTCACCGGCAGCGTCGCGACCCTGGCCTCCACTCTGGTTCTGCTGTTGCTGCTCGTCTTCCTCATGGTCAACACGGCGGTGCTGGCACTTCGCCGAGACCCGGGGGAGGCCGACCACTTCCGCACTCCCACCGCACTGCCCGTGCTCGGCATCGCGTCTTGTGTCGTGCTCGCCACGCAGATCGAGGCACAGGTGTGGCTGCGCGGACTCGCGGTCGTGGCCGTCGGTGCGGTGCTCGGCGCGCTCACCGTCGTGCAGCGAACCAGGAGAGCCGAGGGGGAAAACGGAGCGGCGAGCTGAGGCCGTTGCGGCCCCCCGACCGACATCGTCAGTGCAGTGGCTTGTCCAGGACCGCCTTGCGGTGGCTGAAGGTCTCTATGGAGTAGCGGCCGTGGTAGTTGCCCATGCCGCTCTCACCCACCCCGCCGAACGGCAGGTCGGAGACGGTGAGATGCGCGAGCGGCAGGCCGTGGCCCAGGCCCCCCGAGGAGGTCTCCGCGGCGAACCGGCGTCGCGTTCCGTCGGACTCGCTGAAGACGTACAGGGCGAGCGGCTTGTCCCGGTCGTTGATGAAGCCGATCGCCTCGTCAAGGCCGGGGACCGTGACGATCGGGAGGATGGGGCCGAAGATCTCCTCACGCATGACGGGCGCGTCGGGCGAGACGTCGGCCAGGACGGTGGGCGCGATGTACTTCGCCGCGCGGTCGCTCGTGCCGCCCACTACGGTGCGGCCGGAGCCGAGCAGGCCGGTGAGCCGGTCGAAGTGCCGTTCGTTGATGATCCGCCCGTACTCGCCGGAGGCTGCCGGGTCGCTGCCGTACAGCGCCTTCACGGCGTCCACGAGCAGCGGTTCCAGCGCCGCCGCGGTCTCCGGATCGGTCAGGACGTAGTCGGGGGCGACGCAGGTCTGTCCGGCGTTGAGGAACTTGCCGCGGGCCAGCCGGTCCGCGACGACCGCCAAATCGGTGTCGCGGTCGACGAACGCCGGGGACTTGCCGCCGAGTTCGAGGGTGACCGGCGTGAGGTGCTCGGCGGCGGCCCGCAGCACGATACGGCCGACCGTGCCGTTGCCGGTGTAGAAGATGTGGTCGAAACGCTCGGCCAGCAGGGCGGTGGTCTCGGGAACCCCGCCCTCCACGACGGCGACCGCGTCGCTGTCGAGGTACGACGGCAGCAGCCGGGCCAGGACGGCGGACGTGGCGGGGGCCAGCTCGCTCGGCTTGGCGACCACCGCATTGCCGGAGGCCAGAGCCCCGACCACGGGGGCGAGCAGAAGTTGGGCCGGGTAGTTCCAGGGCGCGATGACGAGGACGACGCCGAGGGGGTCGTACTGCGTCCAGACCGTTACGTCGCCACCGAGGTGAGCCGGGGCCGGGGCGGGTTCCGGGAGCAGCCAGTCGGCGAGGTGGTCGAGGGTGTGGTCGATCTCGCGGACGGTGAAGTCGATCTCGGTGCGGAAGGCCTCTGTGGCGCTCTTGCCCAGGTCGGTGTGGAGGGCGGCCGCCAGGTCCGTGCCGTTCTCGGTGAGCATGTCACGCAGTCGGCGCAACTGGGTCATGCGCCACTCGACCGGCTTGGTCCGGCCGGTACGGAAGGTGGCACGCAGGCGGGCGACGACGTCGGCGGGCTGCTCAGGGGCGGAGTGGTTCACGGGTACCTCACAGGCTCACAGTCAGATGTATATGCCAACCTTCTGTCCGCTCTCCTGCATTCCATCGTTTCCGGACCCCATCCGTGCCGTGTGTCACAGCGGCTTGGGCAGCAGACCGCCGTGGGAGACCGGCGCGTCAAGGGGTCGGCATGACAAGCTGTGGCTTCCAACGCCCGAGCCCAGGAGGTCACCATGGCCGCAGAGTCTCCATCACCCGAAGGTTCGGAGCCGGCTGACGCCGAGAGCCCTGCCCTGACGCCCGACGCCGACGGTCAATACGATCTGAAGCGCAAGTTCCGGGAAGCTCTGGCCCGTAAGCGCGGTATGCAGGCAGCGGATGCCGCCGACCTCGCTGCGCACACTCACGCGTCGAAGATCCGCGGTGCGCACGGCCCGGCTGCCGGCCAGCGGTCGTTCCGGCGCAAGAGCGGCGGCTGAGCCGGGAGCGGCCACTGAGTGGGCGCGGCAGGGCACGGCCCGGCCATGTGTGCCGATGAAGTGGGCTGTGCCCTGCCGGGTGGCACGGCACACCGCTGCCGGCCGTTCCCACCCTCCTCCCGGGCCCTCACATGGGCACGGGAGGCAGACGTGGCATTCGGCCCGGGTCAGTCACCCCGACACGGGCCCGCTGACGCGTCCGGTCAGAGAGCGCCGCAGTCGGCGATGGTGATGGTGGCCGAGGTACGGCCGGACCGCGAGCCGTAGCTCTCGATCTTCCGTACGAGCTCCATGCTGCTCTCGTCGGCGACCTCACCGAACACGACGTGCTTGCCGTCGAGCCACGACGTCACGATCGTGGTGATGAAGAACTGCGAGCCGTTCGTGTTCGGTCCGGCGTTGGCCATGGAGAGCTGGCCGGGCTTGGTGTGCTTCAGCGTGAAGTTCTCGTCGGCGAACTTCTCGCCGTAGATGCTCTTGCCGCCGGTGCCGTCACCACGGGTGAAGTCGCCGCCCTGGAGCATGAACTCCGGGATCACGCGGTGGAAGGACGAGCCCTTGTAGCCGAAGCCCTTCTCTCCGGTCGCCAGCGCGCGGAAGTTCTCCACGGTCTTGGGGGCGACGTCGTCGAACAGGTTCATGTTGATCCGGCCGGCGGGAACGTCGTCAATGGTGATGTCGAAGAAGACCTTGATAGTCATGCCCCCATCTTGACACCTGGAGCCCGCCGGGTCGGCCCGGGTACCCCGAGGCCGGCTCCGCGGGCCTACGGATCATCTGGTGACCTGGTGTTTCTGCGATCGTCAGCTTGATCGCCACCGGAAGTTCCGGCGGCGCTCGGCTACCGCCCCGCGACCGGCCCCTGCGTTCGCCCTCCACGCCCGGGACCTTCTCTCGGACCGCGCCTGGCCCGACATGGACCAAGGATCTGGTCCTCGGAGGTTCCGGTGACTCCGACGTCACCCGGCAGCGCGCGAGCAGCGAAGGCGTCGGTCAGGAGGGGCTGAACGGAAACACCTGGCCATGCGCGGTCCTACAACCCTTTGACGGGCGGGCCGCCCAGTGCCGACGATCAGGCGCATGCCTGCCGCCCTGGCGCCTCTGCGCCACCGCCCGTTCCGCCACCTCTTCATCGGTACGACGGCCAACCTGCTCGGCAGTGGGGTGGCGACGATCGCCCTGGCGTTCGCCGTGCTCGACGCCACTGGCTCGGTCGGCTCGCTCGGGTTGGTGGTCGGCGCCCACTCCCTCACGAGCATCATCTTCCTGCTGTTCGGCGGCGTGTTCGCGGACCGGCTGCCGCGCGGCCCGCTCCTGGTCGGCAGCAGCACGGTCAGCGCCGCGAGCCAGGCGGTGATCGCCGCCCTGGTCCTCACTCACAGATGCCCTCCCCGTGCTCGTGGTGCTCGCCGCGGTCAACGGGGCGGCGAGTTCCTGCTACCCGCCCGCCGCCCAGGCCCTGCTGCCCCAGACCGTGCCGGCCGAGTCCCGCCGCGCAGCGCTCGCGCTCTCCCGGATCGCGAGCAGCAGCGCGATGATCGTGGGTGCGTCGCTGGGCGGCGTGCTGGTCGCCGCAGTCGGCCCCGGCTGGGGGCTGGCCGTCGACGCTGCCGGCTTCGCGCTCGCTGCCGCGTCCTTCGCGCTGATCCGCGTACAGGCCGCGGCGCCCGCGCCCAGCCCCGGCCTGGTGCATGAACTGCGCGTCGGCTGGCAGGAGTTCACCTCCCGGAGCTGGGTGTGGGTGATCGTGGCGGCCTTCTGCGTTCTCAACGCCGGCGTCACCGCCTCGTTCGCCGTCCTTGGCCCGGCCGTCGCCGACACCACCGGGATCGGCCGCAGCGGCTGGGGCGTCGTCGTCGCCGCGGGCTCGCTCGGGGCGGTCGCCGGCGGCGTGCTGTCGCTGAGCTGGCGACCCCGGCGCGCGATCCTGGTCGGCTGCGCACTGATGGGCCTGGCGGCGATGCCCCCGCTGCTGCTCGCTCGCCCCGTACACCTGGGCGCTTGTGGCGGCCAACTTCGTGACCGGCGTGGGCGTCGAGCAGGCCGGCGTCGCCTGGTACTCGACCCTGAACGAGCAGATCCCCGAGGACCGCCCGGCGCGCGTCTACGCCTACGACGACCTCGGCTCCTTCCTCGCTCTGCCGCTCGCCCAGTTCACCGCCGGACCCGCCGTCCTCTTCTTCGGCCTGCACGCCACCCTCTACGCGTCTGCCGCGCTCATCCTCCTCGCCACCCTCGCCATGGTCGCCACCCCCTCCGTCCGCGCGCTGGTGGCGAAGACGCCAGAACCGCTGCCCGTCTCCGAGGATCCGGTTCCCTGCTGAGCCCGATCCGACGCGTGCGAATGGACCGGCATGCCGGAATAGGATCACTACACGTGGCACATACTCCTCCGGACAGGATGCGCGGATGCCCTCAACTGCCCGCCCTCTCACCGAGCATGATGATCAGCCGCGGGCCCGCCTTGTGGAGCTGGTCGGCGCCGTCGAACCCTGGGACGACCTGGAGCGCGCCCATCTGAAGACCGCGACGCAGTGGATCGCCGGCGGAGCCCCGCTCTACCGGGCGCGCAAGCCGGATGTACCCGCGATGCACTTGGTGAGCTACTTCGTCGTCCTCGACGACACCAGCGGTCGGCTGCTGCTCGTCGCGCACCGCAAGGCCGGCCTGTGGCTGCCGGCCGGCGGGCATGTCGAGCCGGAGGAAGACCCGTGGAGCACGGTGGTACGCGAATGCCGTGAGGAGCTGGGTATCCGGGCCACGGCCTCGCAGATCACCGGCGAGCTCCCCTTCTTCCTCACCGTCACCGAGACGCGGGGGCAGGGCCTACACACCGACGTCTCCCTCTGGTACCTCCTCGACGCCGATGCAGAGTCCATCACGTCCTACGACCAGGGCGAGTTCGACGCGATCCGGTGGCTGACCGCCGAGCAGGTGCTCGACGAACCGGACGAGCTGCTCGATCCCCACATGCACCGCTTCACCCGCAAGCTGCAGCACGCCCGGGCAGCAGGGCAACGCCGGGAGCGATGAGTGCGGTCGGACAGTTCGGGAGCCGGCGGTCCTTCACGAACGCGGAGACCGTTGCGATGGGGCCGGTCCGGCCCGGATTCGTCCCCGGCGCCGTGGCCCGGTCCGCGCCCCCTGGCCGGCCTGCTCTACCCTCATGGGCATGGCCGGTGCGATTTTCGGCCTGAGCGGCGATGCAATCAGGTCACGTGAGTCTTGTGAACACCGGGCCATGGCCTGGACAGAGGCGCTCGCATTCCCTGGGCCCCGTGGACCGCTGCACTCGACTGAATGCCTGTCAGGGAGGACCGTTGCACCACGACGAGCGAGCAGAGCGACCCGGAAGCCACGGCGAGCACCAGATCCAGCGTGAGATGGGCACAGTCGACCGCGCGGATCGGTTCTACGGCGAACAGGTGCTCGACCGGCTCAACTCGCGGATGACGGAGTTCGTAGCCCGTCAAGAGATGTTCTTCCTGGCCACGGCGGACCGGAACGGGGAGTGCGACAGCACGTTCCGGGCCGGACCGCCCGGTTTCCTCCAGGTGCTCGATGCCGCGACCCTGGCCTACCCGGAGTACCGGGGGAACGGGGTCATGGCCTCGCTCGGCAACATCCGGGAGAACCCCCACGTCGGCATCCTGATGATCGACTTCTCCCAGGACCGTATCGGTCTGCACGTCAACGGCCGCGCCCAGTTGATCACCGACGAGGCCATGCGCCGCGAGTACCCCGGCCTCCCCGTCGACCCGGTCCCGGGCCGCCGCCCTCAGATGTGGGTGGAGGTCGAGGTCGAGGAGGCCTACATCCACTGCTCGAAGCACATACCGAGGCTGGTGAAGGCACCGCTGCGGCAGAGCGCCGACGGGGCGCACGGCGCGGCCGGTGACGACGGGCAGGCGTGGGGCACCGACGACGTCAGACGCAAGGGCGGCGACTACTTCGGAGCGGCGGCCCGACGACGCGGGCTGGCTCAGCGCTGAGAAGGAACACGGCGGGAACACGGAGGCGGTGCCTCTCACCGGGCGGTGCCTGTGTGCCTGTGGCCAAGGAAGCGCGTTGGCGATCTCCCGGTTCCACGGCATGGGCGAAGTCGGCATGGGCGAGCCGCGAAAAGGGCGACGGGGGGAGCCGAGTCCGGCCTCCTGGTCGCGGCGGCGGCTGATGGCGATATCTTCATGGGGCTCTGGCCGCGATGGCGTGAGCCGAGCCCGAGCCGCCGCAGCCGGCCAGGTGAGGTTCTGCGCCGCCGAGGCGCCCAGGAACCTCGGAGAATCACATGCGCCGTCCTCTCGTACTCGCCGCTGCCGCCACGCTGCTGTGTGCCGGCTGTTCCACGGCTGATGCCGGTAACCGCGACAAGCCCGCGGCCGCGTCGTCGTCACCGTCGTCCGGTTCGTCGTCCGCCTCCGCCTCCGCCTCCGGCTCCGCGGTCCGAGCGGCCGTCGCGGCTCTCCGTGAGGACACGGCCGGCTTCCGCCAGAAGATCGAACTGGAGGGCGATGGCCGGGTGTACGGCCTCACCATCACCGGTGACTTCGACTTCGCCGCGGACAACGGACACCTGGCGGTCGACCTCCCCGGCGGCGCCATCGACCACAGTGACCAGATCTTCGCGGACGGCAAGATCTACATCAGCGGTGTCCAGGGAATCGGGGAGGGCACCTGGGGGGTCGTGCCCCGGGACGAGGCGCAGGCCCACTACCTGCTGCGGGCCCCGCTCAACGACCCCGAGCACGTGCTGCGGCAGATCGCCGCGATGCGCAAGATCTCCCGGGAGGGGACTGAGAACGTCCAGGGGGTGCGCGCCGTGCGCTACCGCGGCATCCTCGACCACCGGACCGCCACCCTGCGCATGGCCACGGCTGTGCGCACGAGAATGGACCAGGCCCGCGACGCCCTGGGAAGCGATGTGCCGGTCTTCGCGGACGCGTGGGTCGACGGCCGGGGGCGGCTGGTGCAGATCCGTATGAATGTGAACATGTCGGGTGCGCGGGTCACGCTGACCATGGCCCTGTCGGACATCGGCAAGCCGGTGCGTGTACGGGTCCCGCCGGCCTCGGACACGGTTCCCGTCACCGAGGTCGGCGGCATCCTGAACGGCTGAGCCGGCAGGGTGCGCGTCCCCCCGATTCACCTTCTGCGCCTTCCGTCGACGGAAGGCGCCGACCGGTACTCCTGGCGCCCGTGCCCTCCACCGCCCTGCCCCACGACCCAGGACGAGGGGCCATGCGCGCTCCCGGCGTGCACAAGGCGGGCCGCGTCCCTTCTCGGGACGCGGCCCGCCACAGACGTGGGTTCAGCAGCTGTCCACCCAGCGGTGCGAGCGGAACCGGTCCACGACGTTCACCGTTGCGCCGGGCGCGACGCACACCGGTGGGCCGGTGAAGTCCCGCTGCCGGTGGACGGCCACCGCAGTGGAGCCCTGGTTCCGGATGGACCGCACGGGCTCGGTACCGATCCACGAACAGCGCACCGGGCCGTCGTACCAGTCGCGGTCGTCCTCGGACGACCGGCAGCGGTCACCGCTGCCGAAGGACCCGGTGTAGAAGCAGACGGACCCCGTAGGGCAGCCCTGATCCCGGGCTTCGGCCGCCTGCGTGTTCCCGGGCGTCGCGACGACGGCCAGGGCGGCGACGGCGACACCGCTCAGTGCCGTACGGACCCGCGCGCTGCGTCCTCCAGCGTTCCCGCGCACCACGGTCAGCAGCTCGACACCCACTTGTGGGAACGCAGCTTGTAGGTCCCCGCGAGGTTGCCCTTCTTCCCCTTGGTCGTGCAGCCCTTGCGGGTCTCGTAGTTGGCGCCGCTGTAGTAGACGACGGCCATTCCGCTGGTGCCGTTGTTGTAGACGGACCTCACGTTCTTGTCCGCGGACCACGAGCACCTGATGGCGCCGTTGCGCCAGTCGGCGTCGTTCGCGTCCCAGTTGCACCGGTCGCCGGTGCCGTCGTCGCCCGAGTAGAAGCAGATGTCCCCCGACGGGCAGCTGTAGGCGCGGGCTTGGGCCTGCGCCGGTGCGGAGGTGACGCCCAGGCTCAGGCCCGCGAGAAGTGTCACCCCGGTGACGAGACCGGCCTTGGTGCGCAGTGCTCGAACTCGCTTCATGATCGTCCTCCTGGTCGATGTCGCTGGAGGGGTCCGATGCCGTCCCCCGACGAAGCGCGCCGTCCACTGCGACGGCGTCGGCATCACCCTGAACGGCATGAGCGGGGGGCGGTACCTCGAACGTTTCAGGGTTCCTCTGAGCGGGGGACCGGCGACACTTCCCGTGTCACGGTGCCGGCGACGGGAGCGGGTTCATTCGAACATCGACAGGAACCTTCCCCGCAGTGACGTCTCCCCGGACGAACAGTGGTCGACCAGCCGGTGGGAGCGCGGCGAGTAGGTCCCGGCCAGGTTGTCCATGGAGTTGATTCTGTCGCAGCCCGTGCGTTGGGCCTCGCGCGCGCGGTCGTAGCCGGCGGGCTTGAAGTCCGTGCCGCGGTAGTAGGCGACGTCGCGGTTCTTCCTGTCCTCCGCGAGGTTGTTGAAGATCGAGCGGACGGGTCCGTCAGCCGCCCAGGCACACGTTTCCTCGCCCGCCTGCCAGTTCGCGTCGTTTCCTTGCCAACTGCACATGTCACCCTTGCCGTTGTGCTCGCTGAAGAAGCAGACGCTGTCCCGCGGGCAGCGGTGGTATCCCACGGAGACCTTGCCGTCCCCGCCCACCGGGGCCCGCGACGCGGCGGGCAGGGCCTCGTACACCGGGGTCCCGTCGTCGTGGTGCACGTACACGTACGCTCCGCCCACCAACCCCGTCGGCAGTACCAGCGCCGTCGCCAGCAGCGCCGTCACCACCGGGCGCCGGTGCCAGAAGCGGGTGCGCAGACGGGGCAGGCGGCCCGAGCGGGGGGCCTGTGCCGCTCGCTCCACGTGTCGGAGCAGCGCCTCGGCCGTGATGCGCTCCGCGTGGGTGGGGGCGAGGCAGCCCACGATGATCTCGCGCCAGAGCTCCGGCAGTTCGGGGGACAGACGCAGTTCCTCGGCCCCGCGCGCGTAGCGCGTGGCCGCATCCGCGCGAGCCTCGGTACTGCCGCCCGGGAGCGGGAAGGTGCCGGTCAGCAGGAGATGCGCCAGGACGCCGAAGGCCCATATGTCGGCGGACGGACGGATCCGGGTGCCCCGTTCGTCCACCTCCGGCCACAGCAGCTCCGGCGGGGTGTAGTCGGGCGTGGCGAAAGCGGGCGTGTAGGCGTGCGTCCCCTCCAGTTCCGCCGCCAAGTTGAAATCGGCCAGGCGTACCGATCCGTCCCCCATCAGCAGCACATTGGCCGGTTTCAGGTCGCCGTGCACCCAGCCCGCGTGGTGCAACTGGCGCAGCCCCGCACAGATCTGGGCCAGCATGGCAGGCCCCGACTCGGGTTTCGGGTCGTGCTCCAGTACGGCGTCCAGGGAGCCCTCGGCCCGCTCCAGGACGATCACGGTGGCCCCGTCCAGTTCCGGGTGGTCCGGATCGTCGACGGTGAGCGTGTCGTACATGCGGATGAGGCGGGGGGCCCGCAGGCGCCCCAGCACCTCCACTTCCCGTTCGGCCAGTTCGCGCAGGTGCCGCAGTTGGCGCGGGGTGCGGGTGCCGGTCGCAAGGAACTTCAGGGCGACCCGGTGGGGCAGGGCCGGATCCGCCCCGCCGACCGGTCTGCCCGCGTACACCGTCGCGAAGGCCCCCGACGCGAGAGGCTCGCGGACCTCCCAGTCGCCCACGCGGTAGCCGTGCGGCACGGGAACCGCGTGCGGCCGACGTCCGGTCATCCGGCCACCTCGCTCGGCGCCACGGCCAGCACGACCAGGTCGTCCTCCCGGACCAGGTCGAAGCGCAGCGCGAGGGAGACCAGTGACTCCTTCTTGCCGTGGACGCGCAGTCCGGACTCGGCCGCGTCCGGGCCGGGGCGCAGGCGCAGCTTGACGGCGAGGTAGTCGATGTTCCAGTAGACCGCGGACCGGGTGACCGTCGGCCAGACCGGCCGCAGCCGGTCCACGAGCTGCTCGACCGCCGGCAACGGCGCGTGCGGCGCGCCGCGCAGACGGGGTTCGCACAACGCGGTCAGGACCGCGAAGTACCGCTTGCTTCGGTCGAGGGCGAAGGCCGGGGCCGTGGCCGCTCCGCAGAGCCCCGCACGCGCGACGCTGCGGTAGGTGTGGCGCGGCGCCCAGACGTCGAAGGCGAGCAGATCGCCGGCCGCGGGCAGGACCACGCGCGAGAACTCGAACGGCACGGGGGCGTCCACCCTGCCCGCGGCGACCTTGATGTGCTCTCCGGCGCCCTCCGGGTTCTCGACCACGTAGGTCTGGTTCTCGCTGAGGTTGCTCAACAGCCAGAAGTTCAGGTGCGCAGTGATCTCTCCGGCGACCCGGGGGACGCCGGCGTGGCCGATGCTCAGACCACTGCCGGTGCTCGCCCTGCCGAAGGCGAGCCGTTCACCTGTGGCGATCCTGATGTGGTCGCCCGGCCCGGCGCACGCCGGCGGTACGACGATGACGCTGTACATGGACTCGTCCCCTCGCCCGATTCCATGAGGGCCGCCTCCCCCCCAGTCGACAAGGGGCAGCGTAGGGGACGCCGATGACCGGCCGCGAAGCTTTGCCGGCGGCGTGGCGTGTTCCCGAGGGGTTGAGGTGAGTCTGCCCGAACCCCCGGCGCGACGCCGTCCGCCCGTCCGGCCGTCATGGACCGGTGGCAGGCGGACATCTGGTCACCTGGTACGTCACCTTCGAGCGGCCGAGTGTCCGTCGGCCGTCGTGCTTCGACTCCGGGGCTCCGACGGAAGCGCACGTGGGTTGCCCGGCCCGCACGGTGAAGCTCTGGACTTGCTCAAGAGGTGCTTCAGGCCAGGACAACGCCGGGCATACTGCGGGCAATCCGGGCGCAGTCCGGCGGAGGGGGCGTCATGTTGATCGCATTCGTATGGGTGAGCGTGTTCGTGTTTGCGTTCGTAGCGGTGATCACCTGGATGGTGCGCCGGGCGTGGCGTCGCGCCTGGGACGATCTGAGCACGCGGGCAGCCGCGTCCGGCCTGAGTGCCGGACCGGGCCACGGATCATGGCCGGCCGGCACCGGCACGTACAACCCAAGGACGGCGCATACCGCCGACGGCCCCGCCGACCACGCCTCCTGGTGGGAGGCAGGCACGAGCGAGCATCCTTCGAGTGACTGCTCCAGCGGCGGTTCCTCGTCTTGCGGCAGCTCGTCATCCTGTGGGAGCAGCTCGTCTTCGTGCGGGAGCAGTTCGTCTTCGTGCAGCAGCTCCTGCTGACCGGAGGGACCAACTGCAACCGCCTGAACAGCGACTCGACACCTGCGTCGGCAGCCGAGGGGCCGTCGGCGGCGCAGCCGTCAGCGGTCGGTCATATGTGCATGGGCGGAGCCGGCAGCTTCGGACAGGGGCGAGGCCCGCAGCACGCCGTGCAGGGTGGTGGCTGTATCGCTCTGCCCCTCACGCGGGCGCTGCTCGCCCTCGGCGGCGAGGCTCACCGATCGCCCCCGAAGTGGTCGCGGATCTCATCGCTGCAGTCGTCCGCGCCGACCTTGCTCCGCGAGAAGGCCAGGATGCCGTCGTCCGTGCCTTGCTGCTTGGCCTTGGCCAACTGCGTCTCGATGTCCGCGATGTACTCGGCGCATTCGGCGCTGACGGGCTCCTCGGGGCGCGGGTCCGGCGCCGAGGCGGCGTCCAGCCCGGCGGTGGCGGCGATCCCCGCCCCGCACAACAGCACCCACCCGGCGACCCACGTGCGGCGGCTGAACCGTATCGGCTTGGGCATCCAGGCATCCTACGAGCGCTACGGGATCGCCCGCGATGCTCCGGCACCACGAGCCGCGAGTCGTTGAACCGAAGCTCCGGCCTGACGGCGCATCCGGGGCCGCATGAGGCGGAGCGAGAAAGGTGCGGACAGCCACGGCGTCACCGCAGCAGCGGCCATGGGCCGTCGCCGTATCGTGTGCGCACCCGGCCCGTCACCCAGCCGGCCTCCTCGCCGCAAGCGGAGCACCACCGACCGCGGGGCCTCTCAGCGCAGTCGGCGTACCCGCAGCACCAGGTCGTCGGTGTGGTGCGCGCCGGCACCCCCCTCGGGTGCCACGCGCGGCCGTTGCTCGTTCGCCTCCACCCGCCAGTCGTCGTCGAGAAGATCCGCGACCATCGAGGGCCAGACGTAGTCGGCCGGGTCGAAGCCGCTCTCGTGCGCGTGTTGGGTGTCCATCCCCGCGTGATGCACGAGCAGCAGCACGCCGCCGGGGGCCACGGCTGCGAGAAGCGCGCGCTCCGCTGCGGCGCCTGGGGTGCGCAGCAAGGCCGGGTACTGCGCGGACACCAGGTCGAAGGAGGCCGCTGGGAGCACGGCCTCGGTGAGCGCCGCATGTACCCACTGAACTTCGACGCCGGCATTCCGCGCGTGCCTGGCTGCCCGCTCCAGCGCCACGCCCGAGACATCGAGCGCGGTCACGTCCCAGCCACCGCGCGCGAGCCAGATGGCGTCCGCGCCTTCCCCGCATCCGACGTCGAGCACGCGCCCGGGTGTGAGCCCGGCGACCTCGGCCACGAGGGCGCCGTTGGGCCGACCGCTCCACAGCTGGTGCCGGTCGGCGTAACGGTTGTCCCACTCCGCCCGCACCGCCTGGTCGCCGGCGTAGCCGTCGGCGGGCGATGGGCTGTCAGGCGCGGGCGATCCTGCTGCGATGTCATCGGTCACGGGTCCACGGTCGCCCACCGAGTCGCGGTGCTGCCACTCCCGTTGCCGATCCGGCAAACGGCGTCACGATCCGGGCCCAGCTGCACATGCAGATGACGCGGTCCCGGGTGGACCTCACGCATGTGGGCGGGCAGGGGGCCCACCCCGTTCTGCATGGCGATGAAAGGCCCTTCGGCCCGCACTCCCGGCCACGGGATCGTGGCCGACCGCCCTGAATGCGCTGCGGTGGTCCACGGACCCGAGGGTTGTTATGACCGCTGTCATGACGGATGCTGCCTCTCGGTGTTCGCCGCAGCCGAGCAGGACGACCCGGGAGGGCCTGAAGATGATGAGCGAAAGCGTCGCACGGGCGATGTGGGAGAGGTTCGAACCGGTCCATCAACTGGTCTACTTCACCCCCGAGGTGCGCGAGGCCGCGGAGGGTCTCGGATTGCACGGCTACTGGATGAGCTATTTCGCGCTGCGTGCGGCGCCTCTCGGCACGGTTCCCGCCTCCGTCGTCACCAGCTGCTTCTACGTCTTCCACCCCGACCGGGCGGCGAGCGCACTGCCGGACGCCTGGGCTCTCGCCTCTCCGCAGCAGGTGATCGAGGCGCGTGAGCGGGCCGTGGGCGCCGCGATGACGAGCCTTCTCGGTCCGGACGTCGTCGCCTCCGCCGAGCTGGCCGAGGCCGCCGACCTCGCCTGGGAGGCCGCCCGCGCCGCGGACACGGCGGGACGGGTACTCGGCGCGGCCAACCAGGCCCTGCCCCGCCCGGCCCGGCCGCACGTCAGGCTCTGGCAGGCTGTGACCACCTTGCGCGAACACCGTGGCGACGGCCATGTCGCCGTCCTGGTGGGCCGTCGTCTGAGGCCGGCCGAGGCGCTGGTGCTCAAGAGCGCGACAGGGGAAACCGATGCCGAGTTCCAGCGACGCATCCGAAAGTGGGATGCCGTGGAATGGCGTGTGGCGCAGGCGAACTTGCGCGAGCGCGGCTGGATCGACAAGGAGGGGCGCCTCACCGGAACCGGGGCGGCCGCACACGAGCGGATGGAAGCAGACACGGACGCGGCGGCCCTCGCGCCGTGGCAGGCGCTGGGCGCCGACGCCACCACCCGCCTCGCCCACCTGCTCGAACCGCTCGCACGCCGCGTCCTGGACTCCGGAATCATCCCCACTGGTAACCCGGTCGGACTCACGGACGGCACGTGGAACACCACCGGTTGACCTCCGGTCGTCACCGCCGGACAGCGAGCGGGCTTCTCCCAGTTCCAGACGGTGGCGCAGAAGTTCCGCGTTCCGGGCGGGGTGGTTCGGCCGCGCGGCGCGTGAATCCGAACACTGAGCCGCTGCCTCACAAAGGGATCGGCCGGTAGGCCAGAGCCTGTTCGACCACCTCATCAGCCGAAAGCTCACGCTCCGGCGGCCAGAAAATCAAGCCGCTGACATGACCGGACGGGCATTTCAGAGCTCTGTCCAGCCGGTCCAGCCAATCGGCTGCCTCGTTGTCTGAGGCGTAGTCCGCATCCATGATCCGCTGCGCGAGTGCGGCCGCCTCCGCGCCGCTCATGTCCACAGGTCTCATCACGTCCCTCCACCAAGGCACTCTACGGAGCGCGTGGCGAGGCAGGGGCACCAGTGCTGTCCTTCTGGGCCGGATGGCCGGGACGTGGAAACTGACGTACGGCTGGGCGCGAGGGCGCGCCGACGATGGGGGTGGAATGGGCGTCGCGACGACAACGGTCCGCGCGGTGAACGGCTTGACCGCGCGGTGGGCCGGAGTCTCGGAGGACGGTACGGCGTTCTCGGCCGCGGGGGTGTGGCCGCTGCTGGCCCCCTTGGCCGGCGGGGCCGAGGGCGCGGCGCGGGCCGAACTCGCGGAGCCCTCGGCCTCCCTGCCGAACAAGCGAGGGACGCCGCAAGCGAGTTGCTCGCGGCGATGAACGCCATGCGGGGACTGGACACAGCTCTGGGACTGTGGACGAATCGGACGCTGGAGCTGAGGGAGGAGTGGGAAGCAGGCCTGCCTGCCGACGCCCACGGGGTACTCACGGGGGACCCCGTGACCGACCACCAGGCGCTGGACGCCTGGGCGGTGAAGCGGACCCGCGGGCTGGTCGACCGCATGCCGGTCGCGCTGGCCGAGGACACGCAGATGGTGCTGGCGAGCGCGCTGACCATGCGCGCGCAGTGGCTGAGCCCCTTCCACGAGGTGGAACTGGACACGGCGTACGAACCATGGGCCACCGAGCCGCGGCTGGGCCTGCGGCGCTCCAGTGCAGTGCTGGACCGGGTCGGGGTGGCGGACACACCCGGGGGATACGTCACCGAGCTGAAGGTACTGGGGAACAACGCCCTGGACGTGCACCTGCTGCTCGGTGAGGAAGGCATGAGGCCGGTGCAGGTGCTGGGAGCCGGGGTCGACCTCCTCGCCGGCCGGTACGCGGTCGCGCCGGGCCCGCGGCTGCCCCATGGGAATGTGGGCCCCGGCCTGCTGGTGGAGAAGGTGCGTCGAACACGGCCCGAGTCACCTTCACTCGACGTGACGACCGTGGCGTACCACCTGAAGGCAACCCACGATCTGCTCGCGCTTCACCGATTGTTCGGGCTCACGACGGCACAGGACACCTCGCGCGGACACTTCCCCGGCGTCAGCGACTTCCCGCTCGCCTTGGGGTCGGCCAAGCAGAACATCATGGCGAAGTTCGGCGCGCGGGGTTTCGAGGCCGCCGCGGTGACCGCGTTCAGCGCAGTAGCCGGGGGCCTACCCGACCTCCGGTACGTCACCACCCGTATCGGGGCCGCCTTCGACCGGCCATTCGGCTTCCTCGCCCTGCATCGCCACACG
The DNA here is from genome assembly GCF_009872555.1 of Streptomyces sp. SID5643. Classification (NCBI taxonomy): domain Bacteria; kingdom Bacillati; phylum Actinomycetota; class Actinomycetes; order Kitasatosporales; family Streptomycetaceae; genus Streptomyces; species Streptomyces sp. SID5643. The sequence goes on along the minus strand of NZ_WWIC01000099.1, from coordinate 16,059 downwards.
CGGCTCGTGCTGACGGCGGGCTGGGTCACGGATCCGCTGCTGTTCCCCGAGTACGGCCGGGAGCCGTGGTGAACTCCGGCTTCATTCGCGGTGACGGAGCGAAGCAGGTGGCAGCTCCCGGTCCGTCACCGACGCTCCCGTCCCTCCAGCACCCCCACCTGGCCGTCGGAGCGGGCCTCCGCATCTCTCCTGCGGGACCCGCCGATCAGCAGTGTCGGATCTGCTGCTGCCATACGCTCGGGTTGCCGGTGTTGAGGTACCAGTCGTTGACGTAGCCCGACCGCACCCCCAAGTCGATGACCATCCAGTAGCGGTAGTTGGGGTTGTCCGCTGCTCCGTCGCCGGTCGTCCAGCAGGTGAGGCCGACCTCCTCACCGTTCACGAGCGTCCCGTGGGGAACGTTTGCATACCCGTATCCGGGACCGGTGCGCATCTGTAGCCAGGAGCCCGGGTCGATCCCGGTCACCGTCGTGCAGTTCGTCATGTCCCCGGAGATGCTGCACCGGTGGATGGCGGCGTTCGCGGGCGTCGCCAGGCCCAGCACCGCGGCGGCGGTGGCCAGTGCGGTGATGAGCGCGCCCGTGCGCCGGGGTCGAAGTGTCATGCGGATCTACGTCCTCTCGGGTAACCGGCACCAGGTGTGCCCAGCTGGTTCGTCATGCTAGGCAGGAGTGGAACGACCAGGTCCCTGACAGTTGTCAGGGGGCGGCGCACGGCCTCACCGGTTCCTTGTCCGCACTGTGATCGACACCCTCGTGCCGGTGTCGTTCACGGTGAGCAGCCGCCCCAGTCCAGGTGACAGGTCAGGACTCGGGCGTGGGCATCTTCTTGTTCCTCGCCGTCGATCGGCCCGCCCCTGGTGCGTTCCGGGTTGTTGTCAATGCCGGAGACCACTGGCGATGCCGGTTTCACCCACGCCCTTCTGACCGCTGGCTTGGGGCCTCAGCGCTGGAGTTGAGAAGGCAGCGGCACCCAACGGCGCGGGGCGTGGCGATCCGCAACATCCCGGCCGTCGTGGATCCTCAGCCCGGCCGCGGCACAGGCGTAGGCGAGTGTGTCGGCGTCGTGCGGGAAGGTGGAGCGGCGCTGCCAGAAGCGGAAGTGCCAGTGCGCGGCTGGGTCGGGCCTGTCCGGATAGAGGCCTATCTCCTCGTGCTCGACGACTTCGCCGTCGCGGGCCAGGGTGCCGAATGTCCCGCCCTTGGGGTTGAAGTAGATTCCGTAGGCGGCGGTGCCCGCCGATATCGCCCGCAGTACAGCGTCGTCGCTCGGCATATAGCCGTCCTGCGTGATCGCGCAGCCGCCAGGGGCCCCGGGCACGCTCGTCACGCCCACATGGCGGAGGGACTCGTCGTAGTCCATCGGATCGAAGGGCGCATGCTCGGAGTCTGCTTTCGGGCACTGCGCGGGGTCGGCGCCGAGCCGTCGGATCACCTCGTCCTCGCTCAGGCCCGGCACGAAGCAGATGCCGAGTCCTTCGGTCCACAGTTCCTGGTCGCCGAAGGCAGCGATGAGCGCGTCCGCCGCCGTGAACGCCTCGGCTTCCTCGGCGGGCAGCTCCACCGCCCCCGGCAGATCCGCGACGAGTGGCGCGAGCGACGTGGTCAGCAACAGCCTGCCCGGGGACCACGGTCCGCGCTGCGGCGTCCACGCATCGGCCCCGGCGTCGATCAGCGCTCTGACGCTGCCCTCGTCCACCCCGCAGGCGGCATACCACAGCGGTGTGTGTCCGTCGTCGTCCCGGGCGTCGACTTCCGCGTCATGCGACAAGAGCGCGGCGACCGCTTCCGCTGCCCCCTGTTCCGCCGTCAGATGCAGCGGAGTGGTGCCGCGCCATCCGACGCGGGCGTCGGGCGGTGCCCCTGCGTCCAGCCGAGCACGGATCAGGGCCGCGTCCTCCCAGTCCTGGTACCCCAGGTGCTGCCAGTCGGCCCGCGGCACAAGGCGCCTGCGGGCTTCCTCCTGGCGGCGCAGCATCTCGCGCTGACGCCGCGTCAGGGGCGGCGCCAGGAAAGCAGGCGGTCCGCTCACCTCCATGTACCCGAAGGCGCCCGGCTGCTCCGACGGATCCGGCGCCTCGAGCGCCGGCCAGACCTCGAGCGCCCGCGCCGAGGTGGCATGGAGGGTCGCCACGTCGACCGAAGTGCGGGTCTCGGCAATCCCCTCGTCCGGCCACTCCACCACCAGCTGAGCCTCTCCGGCGGTGGGCAGCTCTGCCAGATACAGGTCGACGTCGGTCTTGAACAGGGACCGTCGGGAATGGTGCAAGCCGGGATCCAGCGGGATCAGCCCGACCGCTTGCGGTGTGGAAGCCACGGTCACCTGTCCCTGCGAATCGGTGAACTCCACCCTCCGGTCTGTCGTACCGTCCAGCGAGGTCACCCGGCGTCCGTCGGAGAACAGCAGGCCCACCCGCAAACCGGACTGCCGTCCCGCCGCCACGCTGTGCCGGCGGGTCCTGCGGAAGACCGCCAGATGCAGGGTGGCTGCCTGCGGCCATACGGACCATCCCGTAAGCAGCACCTTCGCGTCCGGACCGGCGCCGAGCACCTCAAGCTGCGACAACAGCACAGGAGCGAACCAGTCAACCGGCGGCGCGTACCGCCCGGCGTCCTCTTCCGGTGGGCCCAGCCGGACCAGTACCGTCCGCTCGGCGGCCGGTTCCTCCGGTAACACCAGATCGTCGAAGAATCCCATGCAGCGATCGTGGCAGAGGGGTCTGACATTGACGGCTGCACGCAGCATCGCTCGGGGGACCTCGTCGCGGCGGGCGAGGTGGCGCGAGACGCTCCTGGCCGCCGGGGCGGGGCCGGTCAGCAGGAGATGAGGCACCCGGCCCGGACGAAGTCGCGGTACTCGCCCTGCACGACACCCTGGTTGACCCATCGCCCGCGGACAGCCCCCGTGCACTCCTCGGCAAGAACCAGCGCGCCGTGCGGGTCCTCAGCCGTGCCGATGATGAACGGCTCCACCAAGTAGCGCACCGGGGCACAGTACGACCCAGCCGCGACAGCCGACCAGAAGCCCTTGAACTCGGGGACTTGCCTACCGTGAACGGCCTACAGGGCTCTTCACTGCTGTCGCAGGGCCCTGTGCATCTGGCGGAGGCGGTCCATGGAGCGACGGCGCATCCACAGGACCCAGGAGCACAGCATGACCACGCCGACCGCGAAGAGAAGGGGGAAGACGAGGGACCCACTGACGGCCCCCAGGACGAGCATGCCGACCGCGACGAGGCCCATCACACCGAGCCAGTACGGCAGCCACTTGCCCGCCCGCTCGACCTGGCCAAGCTGCTCGGCGACCAGCCGTCGCAGGGCTGCCTGCTCCTGGGGATCCTGCGGCACCTCATGGTGTCGGATCTTCCGGTTCAGATCGGCCAGTCCGCCCGCGTCGGTGCCCACGGCTCGCGCGGCCCGGCGGCGCTGGACGGCCAGGAACGCGACGGCGGCCCCGGTGTAGAGAGCGCTGTGGAACACCCAGATCGCCGGGTGCTCGTCCTTGCGGAACAGTGCCGTGATGCCCAGTCCCAGCACGAACACCAGGGTCGCCTGCGCGGTCAGACTGCGATCGAGTAAGCGCTTGAGCGAGAGCACAGCGAAGACCTCCTTGTAGGGGGCGGGACGGCGTCGTCTTCCCCCGGATACCCCGCCTTCCCCCGTCCATCGAGGCCGTGCGGACGCAAACGGAGGTTGAGCTCCCGGCGCACGTCCAGGTAGCCGTGCAGCCGCACACCGTGCTGCCCCGGATCCCGCGGTCGAACGGCCTGACATCGCGGTCGCCCACCGTCCGCACGATCTCACCGAACCCGGCGGTGCCGCCGGTACGGCCGAAGGATCCGACCCGATACCGGGAATCAGGCTGCGACGAGCTCCGGCTCGGGAGCCGGCGTCCTGACCTTGGGCTTCTTGTTCGGCAGCGAGAGCCTGAAGACCTTGCGCCACGCGGAGAACACCTGCTTGGGCAGCGGCCCGGTGACGTACTCCAGCTCGTACTTTTCGAACAGGGCGCGCACCTTCACCGCGACCTCGGCGTACCGGTTGCTCGGCAGGTCCGGGAACAGGTGGTGCTCGATCTGGTGCGACAGGTTGCCGGTCATGAAGTGCATGGCCTTGCTGCCGCTGATGTTCGCCGAGCCCATCATCTGGCGCAGATACCACTGGCCGCGTGTCTCGCCCTTGATCGACCGGCGCTCGAAGACCTGCACGCCCTCGGGGAAGTGCCCGCACATGATCACCGAGTGGGACCAGATGTTGCGGACGAGGTTCGCGGTGAACGTGGCGGCGAGCGTGGGGAGGAACGACGGGCCCGACAGCAGCGGGTGGATCACGTAGTCCTTGAGCACCTGCTTGCGGATCTTGCGGCCCACGGCCTTGGCCCGCGCGCGGAACTCCGGGTCCTTGCGCCGGCGCCTGTTCAGGTTCTTGCCGAGCTCCAGGTCGTACGCCGCGATGCCGTACTCGAAGAAGCAGGCGTTGATGAAGTTCCACAGCGGCTGGCCGAGGTGGAACGGGTGCCACTTCTGGTCCTCGTCGACGCGCATGATGCCGTAGCCGAGGTCGTTGTCCTTGCCGATCACGTTGGTGTACGTGTGGTGCAGCTCATTGTGCGAGTGCTTCCACTGGTCGGCCGGCGAGACGTGATCCCATTCCCAGGTGGTGGAGTGGATCTTCGGGTCCCGCATCCAGTCCCACTGGCCGTGCAGAATGTTGTGACCGATCTCCATGTTGTCCATGATCTTCGCCACGGACAGACCGGCGGTGCCGATGATCCACGCGGGCGGAAAGATCGAGAACAGCAGCACACCCCTGCTGACCAGCTCGAGCTTGCGCTGCGCCGAGATGACCTTGCGGATGTAGGCGGCGTCCTTCTCACCGCGGCCGGCGATCACCTCGTCGCGGATCGCGTCCAGCTCGCGGCCGAGCTCCTCGATCTGCTCCGCGGTCAGGTGGGCAGTGGGGTCGATGGCGGTCAAGGTGCTCCTACCGTTCGATGTCGCAAGCGCCCGCCGCGGCGGACACGCAGGTCTGGATGAGGACGCCCGGCTCGGCCTCGGTGATCTCGCCCGTACGCAGGTCGCGGACGGCGCCCGCCTTGAGCGGCGTGACGCAGCCGAAGCAGATGCCCATGCGGCACCCGGACGGCATGAGCACGCCCGCCTCCTCGCCGACGTCCAGCAACGGCGTGGCGCCGTCTGCGTCGACGGTCTTGCCGGTGGTGCTGAACGTCACCTCGCCACCGTCGCCGGCGGCGACGATGCCGGGGCGGAAACGTTCGGTGTGCAGGCGCTCCGGGACGCCGTGCTCGCTCCAGTGCTTCTCGGCCGCGTCGAGCAGGCCCGCGGGCCCGCAGGCCCAGGTCTCGCGCTCGGCCCAATCGGGCACGAGTTCGTCGAGACGGGCGATGTCGAGCATGCCGTCCGTGTCGGTGTGCAGCTCGGTGAGACTCAGCTTCTTGTCCGCGACCAGGCCGTGCAGCTCGTCGCGGAAGATCACGTCGTGCGGCTGCGGCGCGGAGTGGACCATCACGACGTCGTCGAACTCGGTGTCTCGCAGCATGCCCATCACCGGCGTGATGCCACTGCCGGCCGTCAGGTAGAGCACCTTGGCGGGCCTCGCCTCCGGCAGCACGAAGTCACCGGTCGCCTGGTCGAGCTGGATCAACGTGCCCGGTTCCGCCCTGCGGACCAGGTGGTTGCTGACCTTGCCGTCCGGGATCGCCTTCACCGTGATCGTGATGCGGCCGTCCTGGCGGTTTGTCGGCGAGGTGAGCGAGTAGGCACGCCACAGGCGCACCCCGTCGACGTCGACCCCGATCCGCACGTACTGGCCGGCCGTGTGGCCGCGCCAGCCCCGTCCCGGCCTGATCACGATCGTCGCGGCGTCAGCCGTCTCGGCGTGCACGGCCTCGATGCGCCCGCGCAGGTCAGCGCCCGCACGCAGCGGGCTGACCAGGTCGAGGTAGTCCGACGGCAGCAGCGGCGTCGTGACCATCTCCAGCAGTTTCCACGCCCTACTGCGGAGGGCTGTGCTCCTCATGACTCCAGCTTGCTGCGCCTCAAGGCGTAAAGTCCTGACCGCAGGACGTGAATCTGGTCGACTGAATTGTTCGCAGGGAATAGAATCGTGAGCCATGCAATCCGGAGGGCCAGCGAACTGGCCCTGGATGAGACGACGGTCACTGCGCTGCGGGCCGCGCTGAAGACGACCGCCGACGAGGTCGTCCAGGCGATCATCGATGAGGTCCCTTCCTACGCCAACGCCCTTTCGGGCAGCATGGGGGGCACCATCCGCCGAGCCGTCCGCACCGCCCTGGGACACTACCTGGACCTCGCGAGCGGGAACGCCACGGGCGGTGACGGCGGTGACGCAGCCTACGAGCTGGGCCGCGGCGAGGTGCGCGACGGCCGTTCGATGGACGCCCTGCTCAGCGCTTACCGCGTCGGCGCCCGCGTGGCCTGGCGATGCCTGGCAGCGGGTGCCGTGACCGCAGGTCTGCCCGCCGCCGAGGTCGCCAAGTTCGCCGAGCTGACCTTCGCCTACATCGACGAACTCTCCGCCGCGAGCGCTGCCGGCCACGCCGACGAACTGGCCGCCCAGGGCCGGGCCCACGAGCGCCACCTGGAACAGCTGGCCCGGGACCTCCTCGCCGGCGCGAGTCCGGACGCGTTGCTCGCCTCTGCTCAACGGGCCGGGTGGCAGCCTCCGGTTACGCTGACCGCGGTGCTGCTGCCCGCCGCCCAGGCTCGTCCTGCCTACCGCGCGCTCGACCCGAGCACCCTCGTCCTCGATGATCTGCCGGACGGCTGCGGCGCGCTGCTCGTCCCCGATGCCGACCGAGCACATCTCTTGAGGCAGCTGACCGACCGCACCGCCGTGGTCGGCCCGGCGCGGCCATGGACGTGTGCCTCCGCCTCGTACGCACGAGCCGTACGCGCGCGCTCCCTCTCCGCTGATATCCGCGACACCGAGGACCACCTGCCCGAGCTGGTGCTGAGCGCCGACGCGGACGCGTTCGCAGACCTGCGCGCCCGGGCCCTCGCACCGTTGCGGACCCTGCCTGTCGCGACCGCGCGGCGGCTGGAGGAGACGTTGCGGGCGTGGCTGCTGCACCAGGGCAGGCGGGACGAGGTGGCGGCGGCGTTGTTCGTCCATCCCCAGACCGTCCGCTACCGGATGTCGCAGCTGCGGGAGCTGTTTCCGGATCTCGCATCCCCGCACCGGGTCCTCGAACTGACGCTGGCGGTCGGTCTTCGGGTCAGCTGACGGCTTCTCGCGGTCGGGGGTGCTTTGGGTTTCTCAGCCTTGCCGTGGCTGGCTTGCCTGTCTGTCTGGGGGTGTCAGCGGTGGGTGCCGGGTGGGGGGTTGCGGGGGAGGACCGTCATGCGTAGGCCGCGTGGCCGTATGGTGAGCCGGGCGACTTGGCCGACGGTGTGGCCGGGGGGCAGTGTGAGTCGCAGGGAGCGCAGCATCGTTGCGAGCGCGGTGATCATCTCGGTACGGGCGAAGCGGTCTCCCATGCACTTGTGTTTGCCGTCACCGAAGGGCAGGAACGCGCCGGGTGGTGGTTCCTGGGCGGCGTCGTTCCACCGGTCGGGGTCGAAGGTGAGGGGATCGGGGAAACGCTCGGGGTCGCGGTGCAGGGCGTGCTGGCAGTAAGCCAGTTCGGTGCCGGCGGGCAGGGTCCACTGGCCCAGACGTATCTCCTCGGTGGTACGGCGTGTGACCAGCCAGCCGGGGTGGTGCAGCCGCAGGGTCTCGGTGATCACCCGGTTCAGGTACGGCAGCCGGGTCACGTCGTCGAGGGTGACGGGCCGTTCGCCGAGGGCTTCGTCCAGTTCGGCCAGGACCCGGGCTTCGATGCCGGGATGGCGGGCGAGCTCGTACAGGGCCCAGGACAAGACCGACGCGGTGGTCTCGGTGCCCGCTACGGCCAGGGTGAGGATCTCGGAGGAGATCTGATGCCCGGTCAAGGGCTCGCCGGTCTCCTCGTCGATGGCGCGCAGCAGCATGGAGAGCATGTCCGCGGAGTCGTGTCCGCAGGCCTGCAACTGTTCGACGGCGGTGTTGACGGTGGCGCGTACGCCGGCCCGGGCCCGGTCGAAGCGGCGGTTGAAGGGCAACGGCAGGCGCTCGGCCCAGTCGGGCAGCATCAGGCGCACGCCGACGCCGTTCATCACCACCGACAGGTCTCTGCGCAGTCGGCGGAAGACGGCGTCGTCGAGGCTGCCGGCGAACACGGTCTTGGCCAGCATGTCGAGGCTGAGTTTGACCATCGCTTCGCGTACGTCGAGGGTCCGGCCGGGTTCCCAGCGGGCGATCGTGGCTGTGACCTCGGTGCGCATGATGTCGACGTACCGGCTGATCTCGGTGTGGGCGAAGGCTGGTTGCAGCTGGCGGCGTTTGCGGACGTGGGGCCGGCCGGTGGCGGTGACGACGCTGTCGCCCAGCAGCTGGCCCAGTTTGTCGTAGAGGCGGCCCTTGTCGAGGGTGGGTGCCAGGGCCTTGAGCATCTGGTGGATCAGGGCTGGGTCCTGGACGACGACGGTGCGCGTTCCGGGTTGCAGGATGATTTCTATGAGGGGTTCGCGTGTGTCGCGCAGGGAGTCGATGAAGCTGAGGTTGTCGCGCATTTGCAGAGCGTGGCCGATGAGCGGAAGCGATCCGGCAGCCCGGGGTATGGGGGGAGGCGCAGCGGACGTCACGGGTCATCCCTTCGCGGCATTCGTGGGCGCCCCTATGGCTTCCCTGGCTCTTCCCCGGCGCAATCCTGTCATGAGCGTGTCCTGCGCCACGTGACCCGCCGGAACAGTTCCACAACTCATCCGGCACCACACGATCTGCGATCATCACACGCCCAGGCCATGGACGACCCCACTCTTGGTGGAGGGACGGCGGACTACGAAGCCGCCACGGGTGGTGCGGCCTGGCGGAAGACGACAGCGGTACCGAGAGCGGCGCCAGCCGGTACGAAGATGGCGCCGGACGGTGTCTCGCGCAGGGGGGAGCCCGTTACGGTGCAGCAGGTCGCGGGTGAGGGAAAGGTCGCGTACGGCGACGGTGCAGTCGACGAGCGCCGGTAGCGCGGCGGGCCGCTCACCTGGCAGAAGCGCGGCGAGGCCGGAGTCGGGTACGAGTGTCAGGGCGGCACCGTCGAGATCGGGGACCTGGGCCGCTCCATCCGGCCGTGCCGACTGGCCGAGGCATGTCTCGTACCGCTGCTGCATTGTGGCCACTTCCTGGTCAGCGACGCAGAGCGTGACCTCGACGAGATCGACGGCGCCGTTGGGGTGGCCGAGGAGCCGGGCATTTCGGACGTCCGGGTCCGGCCGTCACCGCAGGGTGGCTCGACCCAGCGGTCAATCCGCCACAGAGCATGAACATCGGTTGACCGAGGAGAGACGCGACAGCCCGCGGGCTCGGTACCGCCGGGCACACCGACGGCCCAGACCGGTTGTCGGTGGCGGCTGGAAGGCGGTGTCGCGGAGCCTGAGCCATCGGCGAGCCGCCGAAGCCGACGCGACCGGCACCGTTGGGCGCTGCGGCGGCCTGCCCCGCCACGGGTGGAGGACATCAACCAGCAGTGCAAGAAACCGCGCTCGACGTTGCATGAGGGTGGGTCCGCCAGCTGCTTCGCCCCGGTCGGCTGCGGTCTGCGGCTTCGGCGGGACCCGGTTACGGCCGACATCGACGAGGGCGATGACCAGTAGGAGGCGGGCGGGAGCCTAGCCCCACCGGGACCGGACCGTTGGTCGGCTCGTCTCCCCATGGAGACCGTGCTGGAGGGCCAAAGAGCGCCGGCCCTCCAGCACTGTGGCAGCCGACCGAGCGGGGAACGCCTTGCCATGGGCGGACAGGTCACGAAGGTACTGCGTCGGGCGGAGCTGTTCGCCGTATTGATCGGCGAGGATGTCATTGTCCGTGCGCCGCGCGGAACGGGAGCACTGAAGCTCTGGGCCATCGCGGGGCAGAAGCTGTTGGCCGGGCCGCTGCGTGAGTCCCGGCCCGGTTACTCGGTTGCGGACCTTCGGGACGGGGTGTCTGATCCCGGCTATGACGATTGTGCTGGGTACGCCGACTGTCGACGGGGCACGCAAGGCCATGGCCGCGTTGCGGGAGTGGCAGCACGACGAAGCGCCGATGCAGTTGCATCCGGGGGACATCGGCTGGAACTACCGGTTCGGAACAGCCGAGACGGCTGCGGTGATCCGGACCTGGAGTCGAGACGGGCAATTTCTCGCGGTCGGGATGCTCGACTCGCCGACGCTGGTGCGGATGACGGTCGCTCCGGACGCTTTCCAGGATGAGTACTTGGCGCGGCGGCTCGTCGAGGACTTCTCGCTGCCTGAGCGCGGCGTGCTGCCGGAAGGAGCGGTGTCCATCGAGGCGCCGCTGGGCCTGCTGCTCCATGACCTGCTGAGCGAGGAGGGCTGGGGCGTCGACGAGCCGTGGATGCCGCTCTTCCGCGACCTCACCGAGCCGATGGAGGACCCCGGCGTGCGGATCGAGTCGATCGGCCCGGAGCACGCGCAGGACTTCGCCGACGTCCTGCGGTCGGCGTTCAACACCTCGCGGCCTACGCGCGAGTACTGGCACGCGATGTCGGCGGGGCCGTTCTACGCCGACGCCCGTTGCTTGGGCGCCTATGACGACCAGGGCAGCGTGGCGGCGGTGGTGACGGTGTGGTCGGCCGGCCCGGGGAGGCCAGGGCTGGTCGAGCCGATGGGCGTCCACGAGGACCACCGTGGTCGCGGCTATGGCCGGGCGGTCACCGTGGCCGGGGCGGCCGCGCTGCGTGAGATGGGCTCGTCGAGCGTACGGGTGTGCACGCCGAGTTCCAACGTCGGCGGCGTCGCCACGTACAAGGCGGCCGGGTTCGAGGTGCGGCCGGAGGTGCAGGACCGGATCCGGACGGCCTGATGCCGGGGCCGCTCGGTAGCGACAGTTTGGGGTGTAGATCGTCCGGTAGGCAGCCGCGTTCCGCCGCCGTCTGTTCACCCGCGTGTCGGTGGGCTTCTGTGGCCGGGGGTATCCATGGGGTGGGGGGGGGCTGGTCGGTCTTGCTGCGGTTGGAGCGGGCGGTGACCGCGATTAGGGATGCGTCTTGGGCATGGTCGTGGGTGTAGGCCTCGCGGCGCTGTGTGTTCCAGGCGGTGGCGCTGCTGTCCCAGGTCTCGGCCCGGGGGCGCCATGTGGTCGGTGTCCAGGCCCCGGAGGTGGAGACCGCCGTGGTTGCGGGTACGGCCCTATCGGGAAGTGGTGTCTGCCCGTGGCGATGAGTTTCGGGTGCGGGGCCGGTCTGCACAGGTATGGAGACTCACACGCTCGAGACAGTCGGTGCGGACCTGGTCTATGACGTTCGCGGGCCGCTGCCGGCCGCGGATGGACGCCCGCCGTTGTTCATGATCGGGCAGCCCATGGATGCCAGCGGCTTCGTCGCGCTCGCCGCGCGTTTTCCTGAGCGGACCGTGGTCACTTATGACCCGCGCGGCCTTGGTCGCAGCACTCGTAAGGACGGGCGGGTCGACCACACGCCGCAGACCCAGGCCGATGACGTGCACGCAGTCATCGAGGCGCTGGGAGCCGGGCCGGTTGAGATGTTCGCCAGCAGTGGGGGAGCGGTCACCGCGCTCGCGGTCGTGGCTAGGTATCCCGCCGACGTGACGACTCTGGTCGCGCACGAGCCGCCCCTCATCACCCTCATGCCGGACGGCCCGGCAGCCGTGCGGGCGCGGGCCGGGGTCCGGGAGGCCTACGAAAAGCGGGGATGGGGTGCCGGGATGGCTGCGTTCGTGGCAATGACCTCGTGGAAGGGAGAGTTCACCGACGCGTACTTCGCACAGCCACAGGCCGATCCCGCTGTGTTCGGGATGCCCACGGAGGATGACGGCTCACGTGACGATCCGCTGCTGTCCGACCGGTCATGGGCGAGCAGCAGTTATCGGCTGGATGCCGACGCGATCGCAGCTGCGCCGACCCGCGTCGTGATCGCTGTGGGCGAGGAGTCCGAAGGCATGCTGACCGCACGCACCGCCGTCGCGACCGCTGAACTGCTCGGACAGCAGGTGACCGTGTTCCCGAGCCATCACGGCGGTTTCATGGACGGGGAGTTCGGATATGCGGGGAAGCCGGACGAGTTCGCGCAGCGGTTGCGCGAGGTCCTTGACGACTGACGCTCGGTCAGGAGGTGACTAACTGGCCGTTGCAGAATGCCGTCCTGCGGAGACGCAGGCGGCCCCATGGAACAATCCCCTTCAGCCACGGGCTCAGGGGGAGGGGGAGCCTTGCGATCGAAGCCGCGGCCGAATCGCCTTGCCGTCCTGACGGCAGCCGGAGATTCTGGGCAGGTGCCAGGACAGGGAAAGAGGAGGCGGCGGCAAGAGGGCGCGCGGCAGCGGCTTGCTGCTCACAGTGCGCCGGATGGGGGACAGTGGGAAGTGGTCGTTGAGACTCAGGACCAGGCGGAGATGCGTACGCGGTTGCGCCGTCTGCGGGAGGCAGGAGTCGATGGGGAGACGATCCGGATCGACACGTTGTGCGGGCGCCTTGCGCTGCCGACTACCTACCGGCTGAGCCGTTTGGTGACGGACCCCGCGGGGGAGTCCGAGCACGGGCACTCTGATCACTGATCTTGTGGCAGGTCCCGAGGTGGGCTGCTGATGCGGCGGGGGAGCGTATAGAGCTCGCGTTGCTGCGGGTGGATGGGCGTGGTCAACCGTGGTGTGATCACCGGCAGGTGGTCAACGGAGTGCTGTGGCGGCTGCGAACCGGGGCTCCATGGCGTGGTCTGCCCGAGCGGTACGGACCCTGGCAGACCGTCTACGAGCGGTTCGCCCGCTGGGAAGCAGACGGGACCTTGACGAAGTCGCTGGAACGTGTTCAGGTCCGCGACGACGACGTGGGCCGGGTGGAGTGGACCGTCTCCGTCGACTCCATGATCAACCGGGCCTCCCAGCACGCGCCCGGCGCCCGCAAAGAAAGGGGGGCCGCAGACAGGGATGGACTGGAAGGCCCGGGCTGCTCACAGGAGCGTCAATCCCTCGGCCGGTCCCGGGCGGGCTGACCACCAAGGTCCACCTTGCCGTTGAAGGGGACCACCGCACCCCCACCGAACGGCTGCACTGGTACGTCGACGGACGGCGCGACCGCACCCTCAGCAGTGACGGCATGAACCCGGCAGGCGGGAGGCACCAGGCTGGGTTAGATGTTGACCTGCCACCGCTGCTCTGCCTCGACCCGCGCCACTTCGGCTTCGTACTGGCCGGCGTCGAAGTGGAACTCCGGCGGCGGGGACGCGGGGGCGAACGGAGCCTCCCAGTCCGACCACTGCACGATCTCCCCGAACCGCTGCACGACCACGGACAGGAAACCGCAGCAACCGCCGGTGCACTCAGGTTCCCCCAGCTCCAGACGGCGCGCCTCGCTGGTCGCCCGCAGGAGGCTGGGCTGGTCAGCACGCAGCACATCAGCCGCGAACGGCCCACGTCCGCCCTCGTCGACCACCCCTTCGACCACGTCCTCGCCGTTGACCCAGAACCGCACCTGAGCAGCCCACCTGCGCCCCGGCGGCAGCACCCTGATCTCCAAATGATCGAACACCATTCCACCCTACGGGGCGGAATGAAGCCGGTGCGCAGCCCAGTCAACACCTTCCTTCTGCGGCCGGTGGGAAAGATGACGCGGCGCCTTCCGGCTTCACGGGCATCGACCACGACGCGGGCAGGACGCCTCCCGGAGTCGTGCACATCTGCTGTCGGAAATCGGATTCCGGCTCAGTTTGTGTGGTGTGGCCACTCTGGGTGATCAGGCAGGTGGTGAGGCCGAGGAAGGCCTCATGGGTGTCGGCGCGTCGTTCCCGCCGGATCCGTAAGCGGCGGAAGCCGTGGAGCCAGGAGATCGTCCGCTCGACGACCCAGTAGGAGGCTCATGAACGTCGCGTGCCGGTGGTCCACTGTTGTTGCCTGTCTCTTTGGGGCTTCATGGGCGGCCGTGCAGGGTGCGGATGTTCGTGCAGGGCGTGGTGTAAGGCGTGCGGTGTGGTCAGGTGGCGGTGTGAACCCGTTCGCCGTGGTGCGGCAAGTACAGGGTGTGAACACCTACCACCGTGACATCTACCGACTCGACCAACGGACGGACTGTCCATGACCGACCCGGCCGGCGGCGATGCCGAGCTCATCGCAGCCTCACTTGAGGAACCCGAGCGTTTCGCGGCGCTCTTCGACCGTCATGCCCCGGCGATCCACCAGTACGTCGCCCGGCGCCTGGGCCGGGACGCGGCCGATGACGTCACCGCCGAAACGTTCCTGACGGCGTTTCGGATACGGGCCCGGTTCGATCCGGCTCGTGCGGGGGTACGGCCCTGGCTGTACGGTATTGCCGCCAAGCAGATCGGCAGGCACCGTCGGCGCGAGGTCCAGGCGCTGAAGCTGCTCGCCCGTACCGGGCATGACCCGGTGGCCGACAGTTGGACCGACTCTGCCGATGACCGGCTCGCGGCCGAGGCCGCCGCTCGCCCTCTGGCGGGGGCGCTGGCCCGTCTGCCGGCGGGGGACCGGCATGTCCTGCTGCTGTTCGCCTGGGCCGATCTGGGTTACCAGGAGATCGCCGAAGCGCTCGGAATTCCCCTCGGCACGGTCCGCTCCCGCCTCAACCGCGCCCGCCGCAAGCTGCGCACCGCTGCCGGCTCTGCCGGCGGTTCCCTCATCGAAGCTCGCATCCACGAAGGTGACCCCGCATGAACGAGCTCTCCGTATTCCGCGGGCTGCGCGCCGGCGCACCGCTTCCTGACGCCGACCAGCTCGCCGTGCCGCGGGCCCGGCTCACCGCGGCGCTCCGGCAGGAGACCCGCAGCGGGCGCCTCGCCCGTCCCGCGCGCCGGATGATCCTGGCCGGCGCCGCCGCTGGGACCCTCGCCGTGACCGCCGGGGTCGTGGCGATCCTGCCCCAGGACAACACCCGCGTTTCCGCGGGGAAGGGCCCACACGTGCTGTCGGCCGGCGCTTCCGCCGATGCCCTCGAACTGGCCGCCGCTACCGTCGAGAAGCACGACGGCAGCGAACCCGGCCCCAAGCAGTGGGTGTACGACAAGAGCACCGTCTTCGTCCAGGGCAAGCCGCAAACCAGCGAGGAGTGGACCCGCTGGGACGGCACCGGGCACGCCAACCTGCCCGGCATCCCCCCCGCCGGTGACGTCTCGGACTTCGACCCGGACAAGCTTCAGGTCTGGTACGGCCCCAGCCAGGAGGACAAGTGGAAGAAGCAGGGCTACGACGACCGCTCCCAGCGGCAGTTCTACCGCTTCCTCGCCACTCTGCCCAGCGATGCTGACCGCATGATGCAGCGCATCCGCCAGGAGCACGCCATCGACTCCATCAAGGGGGAGACCCGCGCTCAGCGCGACTGGCGGGAGATCGACGTCCTGTACCGGTCGGTGCTGATCCCGCCGAACGTCCAGGCAGGCCTCTTCCGGGCTCTGGCGAAGATCCCCGGTGCCCGCGTGACGACCGGCGTGAAGGACCCGCTGGGCCGCACGGCGATCGGCGTCAGCGTGACCTACGCCGAGAAGACACCCTCGGGCTGGCAGGGCAAGCAGGAGATCTTCTTCGACCCCAAGACCTACGCCTACCTCGGGCAGACCCGGGACGGCGGGGAGATCGTCAGCGCCCGCGCCGCCTGGGGGGTCGTCAACAAGCCCGGCGCCCGCCCCTGAACGCCCACGAGGGGCGCCCGGTATCAGACCGGGCGCTCCTCATCGCCCTACCGTGTCCTGCCACGAAGCCCTGAAGCCCCGAAACCTGGGAGCCCCAAAGTCCGGGATTCCCAAAGCCCCGGAGACCGGCCCCGGAGCCCCGGGGCCGGTCTCCGGGGGCGGGAGGCTGCACACCCCCCCGCATCGCCCAACGTGCGACACCCTCACCCCGCCCGAAAAATCGCAGACAACGGCCGGACACATGCCCGGACCAAGACCGATGCCGTACCGCCGCCGCCCCCTCCGCAACACCCGTACACCACCCGCCACTGCGCACGGTTCCCCGACGAACGCGTCTCCGCCACGGTCGAC